>JACDAZ010000276.1 GCA_013695175.1 Flavisolibacter sp.
TCTAATGAAATATCAAAATGCTGGCAAAGCAATTGTGCTTCTTCCAAAACAAGTGGTGTTTCTCCTCTTATCCTGCGGTATGCGCTGTCATTACTGACAAATAAAATTTCACTAATTACATCTGCTAATGATTGATTTGGCGACAATTTCTCCTTAATTCTCTGGAACAGAGTATCCTGTATTAGTTGTGTTGCCATTGGTTTGGTTGCTTACTGTTCTACTGGTAATTTAAGTCAATTTATACACATTTTCAATAAATAAATTAGTCTTACAGTTGCAGATTTGCAACAATAACCGGTAATCGGATTTATTTTACCACAAAGTTTTAAAATTTAACGGTAGCATCTTGATCGTTATAAACAATAGTAATAATTACTACAAATACATAATCAGCCTCATAATTCAATTATAAAAAGGCTTTCCACAACAATACTTTCGATATCGTAAATAACCTTAAAGCTTTTTTTATGATTACTTCATTGATTGTGCTTCTAATACGACGCTATCGTAAAAGTAACCCGGCACAGTTTAAAATACTTGCAGGAAAGGCGTTTTATGCATCTAAAATTCTAGCCTTTCTTGCCATATGTCTGCTTATGAGTTTTATGGTAAAATCCCAGGAAAGGAACCTTGTTTATGTGGTAAAAAGAAATGGTGCAGATATAGGATTCATAAACTTAAAGCAGGTACAAACCAAAGATCAAACAATTTATAAACTTCAATCCAGTGTCACTGCCAGCATATTGTTCACTTTTCATATTAAAGTAAGTGAGGAAGCTGTTTATGAAAATGGAATTCTGCAATCATCTTTTGTGAAACGCTTAATCAACGGAAGTGAAAAATCACTTAAAAACACCAGGTTAACCGGCAGTACTTACGTTTTAACAAAAAAGGGTAGCGAACCAAAGCAACTTTCAGCCTCTATCAGGTATAATATACTTAGCATGTATTTGCATGAACCTATTGCATTTACTAATGTTTACTCAGACAGCTTTCAACAATTTGTTGCTATTCAAAAAATCAAATTCAATCATTATAAAATTTCTTTCCCGGACGGAAACAATAATGAGTATTTCTATGACAACGGAGTCCTGGCAAAAATAAAAATGAATAATTCACTTTTTAATGCAGAAGTAGAATTAAAAAAATAATTATGACAAATTTTCTAATATACTATATATATGCCTATAGCTTTTTTGTTTTAATATATCTGTATTACAGAATTAGCAGAAAACTATGCATTGACCAACGGTTTAATTCGAGTGAACAAATTGTTTATTTAAACCATAGGCATTTACTGGCAAATCTTATAATGTCTTTAGCTATTATAGCTAGTGCATTTCAGGCTGGTACAGAAATAAAATTTTTCTTTTTTAATTGGAATGAAAATTATACAGGCTTAACCTATGTTTTATTTTTTTTAGCATTTTCAATATCTGCTTTTTCTGCTAAAAATGAAATTAAAGTCAATGCTTATAGTTTAATCTGGAAGGAAAAAATATTCTACCTGCTTATACGGGTTCTTTTCCTGGTGGGCTATGAGTTTTATTTCCGTATTGTATTGCTGCAGGCTTTTTATTTTTTACCCATTGCCTTTGCTGTAGTAATTAATGTAATTCTTTATAGTGCAGCACATGCATTTAGTGGTAAAAAAGAAATGATTGGTTCTGTTCCTTTTGGGTTTGCTCTTTGCCTGCTAACCATCCTTCATCAGTCAGTTTGGCCGGCAATAATGCTACATATCATTTTATGTCTGCCATATGAAAGCTTAAAGCTTTATGCAACAAAATTCACAAACAAAACTATAAGAATATGAAACTTTTTTTAACAGGAGTTACCGGGTACATTGGCAGCAAGGTGGCCTTAGCCGCAGTAGCAAAAGGCTTTGAAGTACATGCATTAATAAGAAATATAAATGCAATCACTAAACCGGATCATCCAAAAATTAAATATTTCAAAGGTGATATTACAGATTTTAATTATGTTATTACAGCAATGGAAGGTTGCCATTATGTATTACATACAGCAGCACTTACCCAGCTATGGCACAAAGACAGGTCAGAAATGTATGCAGTAAATGTAGGTGGTACAAAAAATATATTACAGGCTGCACTTGTAAATGGTATAAAAAAATTTGTATTTACCAGCAGTTGCTCTGTTTTTGGACCTTCACCATCAAAACCACTTTCTGAAGATGATCCAAGAACAACGGCTTTTGAAAATGATTATGAAATTTCTAAATTCTGTGCGGAAGAATTAGTAAAAGAATACAGCCGCAAAGGATTGTTTGCTACTATAGTTTGCCCTCCTCGTGTATATGGTCCGGGTTTATGTACAAAGGGCAACCCGGTGAGTAAGTTAATAGCCGATGCCTTGCAAAGAAGCTTTACAATAGCACCGGCAGCTACAGCTATTGTTGGAAATTATGCATTTATAGATGATGTTGTGGAAGGCCATTTTTTAGCACTGCAAAAAGGGTTAGCGGGTGAAAAATATATAATAGGCGGTGAAAACATTTGTTATGGTGATTTTTTTGATGCTATAAAAAAACATTCACCTAAAAAGATTCATGTAATACCTGTACCGAAATATGGTTTAAAAGCATGGAGTTTTATTGCTTACATTTTCCATCTTCTTATTGGTAAACATACCCATCTTACTCCTAAAACAATAGACAGATTATTTGAAAACCGTGCTGTAAGTTGTAAAAAAGCTATTCAACAATTAGGATACCAGATCACTCCTTTTCAACAAGGCATTTATAAAACAATTCACTACTTAAATACTAAACATCATGCATAAGCTATTGTTTACATTAATCACCGGTGCCAGCGAAGGGCTAGGAAAATACTTTGCACTTGAATGTGCTTCAAGAAAAATGAACCTTGTCCTGGTTGCTTTACCACAAAGCGGACTTTCCCAACTTGCCACCTATCTGAGAGAGCAGTATAAAATACAAATTATTATCCTGGAAATTGATATAGCATCCAAAGAAGGTTGTGAAGAAGTGTTTGCAGAAGTAAAAGATCTTGGTATAGAAATAAATATTCTTATTAATAATGCAGGAATAGGTGGAACATTTTCATTTGAAGAGCGATCTGTTGAGTATTACAATAAAATTATTAATCTGAATATTTTGGCTCCTACTTTATTAAGCCGTTTATTTTTTAGCGATTTAAATTCCAACAACAATTCATATATACTCAATGTTAGCAGCCTTGCCGGCTTGTTTCGTTTGCCAAATAAGCAAGTATATGGTGCAACCAAAGCATATTTAGTTGCATTTTCGGAAAACCTTCAACAGGAGATTCAAAACAAAAATCTTCATGTATGTGTGCTTTGTCCTGGAGGAATGGATACTACGTGGTATTTAACATTGCAAAATCATTTAACTGGTACATGGCTTTCGCGTAATTCAATCTTGCATCCAAAGGCAGTAGCGGAGATAGCCATTGCGGCAATGTTGAAGGGTAAAAAACTTATTGTACCGGGAAAACTGAATCGACTTTTCGTATTCTTCAACAATTTAATTCCGCAAAGGATTAAACACCTGCTTACCAGCTACCAAATCAAAAAATCAAAAAATAAAATATCTGCACTTACTGGCTTAAGCCAGGCTGCGTAATTGATAAAATCATTTGTTATGACATACTATCAAAGTATAATAAAGCAAAATCAAAAAATCATCGATCAGTTAAAATGCTGTGCAGTTTTTCTTTGGATAATTATTCCATTTTGTGCGTTAGCTTTTTTAATACAAGACTATTCAATTCTTTTATACCAACTAATTTTGTTTTTTGGTGGATGGTTTTTTTGGACATTTATAGAATATAACCTGCACCGGTTTTGGATGCACGATAAAAAAAATTCTCATGCAGCTATTGTGAAACAGCATAATCATCATCACACGCATCCTACAGAAATTGTAGTAACAGCTTTACATCGTTTGGTAATAATTTTATTAATGTGTTTATTCATTGTTACTTCATATTGGCTACAGAATTACTTTACATTATTGGCAGGCATCTTTTGCGGGTTGATGGGTTACTTCATTATGCATAAGCTATTACATCTGCCTATTGCACAAAAGATTTTTAGAAAACTTTGCCGCTATCATATTTACCACCATTGTAAATACCATAATACATGTTTTGGAATATCAGTTCCATGGTGGGATGACATTTTTGGAACAGTACCCCAGAGTCCACAAATCACTCAAAAAATAATTGATTTTTATTTTAAAGACCATCATCATTGATCTTGGTGAAGTTGAATTGGCAAACGGGCAAGTATGAAATAGGGGGCTTATACTATGTTGCCTATGCATTCAATTTATAATTTTTGATGTGCTTACCATCCGTACCCTTCTTTAATAAGTAGATAACCAATTCCCTTGCTTGTCTTAGTTTTGCGCTTCAATAACATCTATGGAATCAGGACATTTATCGGAGCAGGAGATTATAAGAAGAGAAAAACTAGCTGAGTTGCAAAAAATGGGAATTGATCCCTATCCTGCCGCTTTATTCCCGGTCAGTCATTTTTCAACTGCTGTTAAAGCATCATTTACAGATGATTCTAAAGATGATTACAGTGAAGTAACCCTGGCAGGTCGTATAATGAGTGTAAGAGATATGGGTAAAGCTGCCTTTGCATCTTTACAGGATTCACATGGCAGAATTCAGATTTATGTTCGTAAAGATGATCTTACTAAAGAAGGCGATTCAACTTTGTATGATATTGTTTGGAAAAAATTACTGGATATAGGTGATTTTATTGGTGTGAAAGGATTTGTATTTCGTACTAAAATGGGTGAAATTTCTGTGCACGTAAAAGAATTCACTTTTTTGGCAAAATCACTTCGTCCTTTACCAATAGTTAAGGAAGCAGAAGGGCAAACCTTTGATGCGGTTACAGATCCTGAATTTAAATACAGGCAACGTTATGCTGACCTGGTTATTAATCCATCAGTAAAAGAAACCTTTGTAAAGCGCACAAAACTTATAAATTCTATTCGCGAATTTTTAAATGAACATGGTGCCCTGGAAGTAGATACCCCGGTATTGCAATCTATTCCGGGAGGCGCTGCTGCCCGCCCTTTTATAACGCATCATAATGCATTAGATGTTCCATTTTATTTAAGAGTGGCAAATGAACTTTATTTAAAACGACTGATTGTGGGTGGGTTTGACTGGGTTTATGAATTCAGCCGCAATTTTAGAAATGAAGGTATGGACCGCACTCATAATCCTGAGTTTACCATCCTTGAATTTTATACTGCGTATAAAGATTATTTGTGGATGATGAATGTAACCGAGCGGTTGCTGGAAAAAGCAGCTATTGATGTAACGGGTGGAACAGAAGTAAAAGTGGGCGATAAAATTATTTCGTTTGAAGCTCCTTTTAAACGTATTTCCATTTACGATGCCATAAAAGAACATACAGGTGTAGATGTAAGCGAAATGGATGAAACTGCTTTGAGGGATGTCTGTAAGCTACACAAAATAGATGTTGACCCTCAAGTGGGTAAAGGAAAATTGATTGATGAAATATTTGGTGGGCGTTGTGAGCATCATTATATACAGCCCACCTTTATTATTGATTACCCTGTTGAAATGAGTCCGCTGACAAAAAAGCATCGCACAAAACCCGGACTGGTGGAACGTTTTGAATTGATGATCAATGGAAAAGAAATTGCAAATGCTTATAGCGAATTAAATGATCCCATTGACCAGCGTGAGCGCTTTGAAGAACAGGTAAGGCTGATGGAACGGGGAGATTTGGAAGCCATGTTTATTGATTATGATTTTTTACGTGCATTAGAATACGGAATGCCGCCAACATCAGGAATTGGTTTTGGAATTGACAGGCTTTGTATGTTATTGACCAACCAGCCTTCCATACAGGATGTTTTGTTATTTCCGCAAATGCGACCTGAGAAAACGTTCACAGATAATGAAGACAGTGAAGAATAGATTCCAATCATTCATGATTATACATACATGAAAGTCAGCGGCTTTACTTTTATTAAGAATGCGGTGAAGTTTCAATTTCCTATTGTTGAAGCTATTCAGTCTATTTTACCACTTTGCGATGAAGTTGTTGTAGCCGTAGGCGATTCAGAAGATGAAACACGTGAAATTGTTTTATCTATAGATTCTAAAATTCAAGTTATTGATACTGTTTGGGATGAAAACCAAAAAGGAGGGGGAGTACTGGCAGCAGAAACCAATAAAGCTTTTCATGCGGTTAGTAAGGATAGCGACTGGTGCTTTTATATTCAGGGAGATGAAATTGTTCATGAAGATGGATATAGTGAAATAACATCTGCTATGCATAAATGGAAAGAAGCTGAGGATGTTGATGGATTACTTTTTAAGTATAGGCATTTTTATGGATCATTTGATTATATAGGAATTTCTTCGCAGTGGTATAAAAATGAAATCAGGATTATAAAAAATAATAAAAATATTTTCTCTTATAAAGATGCACAAGGCTTTAGAAAAAATAAAAATCAAAAGCTTGGTGTTAAACCCTTGAATGCATTTATTCATCATTATGGCTGGGTGAGAGAGCCTAAAGCAATGGAAGCAAAAGCCAGAAATTCAAGAAGTTTTTATCATGGAAAAACCGGTGATGAACAAATTGCTGACAGTAAAGATTTTGATTATTCGCAAATAGATGCACTAGAAAATTTTAAAGGAACACATCCACTTGTTATGCAGGAGCAAATTAAAAACAAGAACTGGAAGTTTGAACATAACATGGCTTATAATAAATTAAAGCCCAAGGAAAAGTTCAAAAACTTAATTGAAAAGATTACGGGCAACCGTCCCTTTGATTTTAAAAATTATAAAATTGTTTGAATCAATTAAATAAAAAGATCCGGTTGCAACGGCATACTGGGATCAACAGCATAATGAGAAAAATCTGTTATTCCTTCCTGTTCCAAAACATCTTCATCAATAAAAAAATTACCGGTTAATGATGATGGTTTACTAAGTATGGAATAAGCTGCATCTGCAACAATATCCGGTTTACGGCTTCTTTGAATAAGATAATCTCCACCTAATAAGTTTTGCACAGCCGCAGT
>JACDAZ010000447.1 GCA_013695175.1 Flavisolibacter sp.
GTATAAAATGAAGGGGGTACATGTGAAGGAGATTCATTGGCTTCTTTGGGCGTAATATCTAAGTAATATTTTATGGCTTCTGAATAAGCTACTCTGCTGGGTAATAGAGCTGTGACTTTAATAACCCATTTCCTTGCTTCTGTTTTTATTTCATACTCATCACCCACAACAACATTTTTTGCCGCTTTCACAGAAGTGCTATGCTGCTTTACTTTTCCTGTATCGCAAGCCGCAGCTGCCAGTGTCCTGGTTTTAAAAATCCTGATTGCCCACAAATATTTATCTAACCTCAGCTTCTCTTTTTCTGCCATAGAATAATTTGATGTAAAATTATATTTCTAATGGTTTAATTATTGCAAAACATAAGCTACATTAGACTCAACAGGTTAAAAAATATGATAAAACTGGTATTAGCTTTTCTAACATTTTTATATGTATTGATGACTGTGTTACCACTGGTACGCAGCGATTTCTGGACATTTCGATTACTTGAATATCCACGTCTTCAAAAGTTGGTAATAGGTTTAATATTATTAGCAGTTGTATTAATGAACAGTATATATTTCAATAATATAGTTTGGTGGTATTTAATCCCTCTCATCCTATGTGTAATTTATTTAAGTGTAAAAATCTATCCCTATACTGCCTTGTCACCTAAGGAAATGAAACGTATTGCTGGGAGTGAGCCTTCTAAAGAATTAAAAATATTTACTGCCAATGTATTGCAGGATAACAACCAGTATAGTAAAATGCTAAATCAAATAAAAGAACAGGATCCGGATATTATATTTTTAGTAGAAACTGATTCAAAATGGGCAGAAGCGCTTAAAGAGTTGGAGCAACAATATTCTTATTCAATAAAAAATCCACTGGATAATACCTATGGATTGCTTTTTTATAGCAGGTTAGAGGTGATTGAAGGTGATGTAAATTTTATTGTTGAAAACGATGTACCATCAATAGAGCTTATTGTAAAACTTGCAAATGGAATTCCTGTAAAATTTATGGACTTCATCCAAAACCACCTGTGCCTAAGGAAGCACTTTATTCCACAGCAAAAGATAAGGAACTGATGAAAGTAGCATTGAACGTAGAACATTTTGAAGACCCTTGTATAGTTATGGGTGATTTAAATGATGTGGCATGGAGTTATGTAACCAAATTGTTCAGGAAAGTCAGTGGGTTAATAGATCCAAGAAGAGGAAGAGGTTTTTACAGCACATTTTCAGCAAACAACAGCTGGATGCGTATTCCTCTGGATTATATATTTTGTTCTTCGCATTTTGGATTGGTTTCTATGAGGCGAATGCCACATAATGGATCAGATCATTTTGCCATGTTTATACACCTTCAATACCAGGAGCAATTGGAGAAAATGCAGGAAAAATCTGAAGCTGATAAGAAGGAGAAAGAGGCTGCTGTTGAAAAAGCAGCTTGATGCAATTAAAAATGAAAAATGTAAAATGAAAAAAGAGTTCCCATTTTACATTTTTACTTTTCCATTTTACATTATTTACTTTCTGCAAAAAACTTATGAAAATAAGGTATGGTTTCAATGCCTTTATAATAATTCTCCAGGTTAAACTTTTCATTTGGTGAGTGCAGGTTATCACTATCCAAACCAAAACCCATGAAAACGATTTTAACTCCCAATTCTTTTTCCAGCACAGTACATATTGGAATACTTCCACCACCACGTACCGGAATAGGATCTTTTCCAAAAGTTTCTTTTATTGATTTAGCCGCTGCCTTATATCCCGGATGGTCTATTGGTGTTACATATGGTTCACCACCATGATGCAATTCAGCTTTTACAACAACACCTTCCGGTGCATTTTTTTCAAAATAATCAATCAGCAGATTTGTTATTTTATCAGTTGACTGATTAGGTACCAAACGGCAACTTATTTTAGCAAATGCTTTTGATGGTAATACGGTTTTGGCTCCTTCACCCGTATAGCCACCCCAAATACCATTCACTTCTAATGTTGGCCTAATACCCGTTCTTTCATTGATAGTATATCCTTTTTCACCCCAAAGTTCTTTCACTCCCAACTCCTCTTTATATTCTTTTTCATCAAAAGGTGCTTTTGCAAGTAATTCTCTTTCTTCCTCAGTTGCATCATCCACATCATCATAAAAACCGGGAATGGTTATATGATTATTTTCATCATGACAGGAAGCAATTAATTTACTCAACATGGTAATAGGATTGGCAACTGCACCTCCGTAAGTACCGCTATGCAAATCACGGTTGGGACCTGTTACCTCAACTTCTATATAGGATAAGCCACGCATACCCACATCAAGAGTTGGTGTATCCAGACTCAATAATGCACTGTCACTTATAAGAATTACATCAGTTTTCAGCAGATCTTTATGTTGGCTAACAAATTTTGCAAGGCTTGGTGAACCCACTTCTTCTTCGCCTTCAATAAGAAATTTTATATTGGTTTGCAGAGAATCTGTTTGTACCATAGTTTCCAATGCCTTCACATGCATAAAAAACTGTCCTTTGTCATCCGCACTGCCACGTGCATATACCTTACCGTCTTTAATTACCGGATCAAACGGCCCGCTATGCCATAATTCTAAAGGTTCGGGTGGTTGTACATCATAATGACCATAAACCAATACAGTAGGTTTTGCAGGGTCAATAATTTTTTCTCCAAAAACAAGTGGATGCCCGTCTGTTTCCATTACTTCTGCATGATCACATCCTGCATCCAGCAGTCTTTGCTTTACAAGGTCTGCACATTTGCGCATATCCTTTTTATGTTCTGTTTTAGCACTTACGGATGGGATACGAAGTAATTCAAGCATCTCTTCTAAAAAACGATCTTTATTTTTTTGCTGATATTCTTTCCAAACTTGCATAATTTATTGCTTGCTGTTTTTTTAAAAGGGCTAAAGTTAGGGAGTTTCAGGTAAGCCCGAAATTCTTTTGAATAAGGTTAATTTATTTTTTTCTTCTTAAAATAATTGCTGCATTTTTTTGAAGATCTCCGGAAAAACGAATTTCATGCCTTGTGTTTCCATCCTGAATAATTAATAAACCTGTATTGGGTGGTATGGTACCAAGATTTTCTGCATACATGATTAATTCTAATGAATCAACTAAGGTTGAGGGAAAAAATACTGTTGACCGGATTGCTGCAGTACCCAATTCTTTTTTTTCGAGGTGTATCTTACCATTTACATAAATACTAACAGTATCACCGTCAACTATACCATTATCGTATAAAGAAATTGTTACTGAATCGAGACTTACAAATACAGTTTCTATGATCTCAATCTTCCTGTTCTTAAATGGATCAAAAACTTTGATAGCCGGACCTGCTTTGGGTTCAATAACTGGTTTATGAACTGGTTTTGGAGATTCTGTTTCAATTTTACTAATTGTATTTTTTTTGGTGATAGAAGTTTCAATGTTAGGTGGAACTATCACTTCAGCCACTACTTTGGCAGGAATATCTGTATTCTCTTTAATTTGGATTTCCCTGCTAACAGCAACAGCATCATCAGTTACAAGATTTAATTGAGCCAGTTTGCTTAATAAAAAAGAATTGTTGTTGTTACTGCTTCTTATCAATTCCAAATCACCTTCATAAGAAGTTCTGTCTGTAAAATCAAGTGATCTTGTATTAAAGGTTCCGGTTAAACTATCTGATTTTTCTTTTGTATATAACCTGGCAATCAGTTTAGATTTCTTTGGAGGTGTTTTAAAATTATTGTACACCAGGTTCTCATCTTCTAAAAGCAGTACTTTATTCTTAAGCTTAAGCTTTATAGTTTTTACACCAATATTTTCAACACCATCTATTACCATTAATGAAAGTGCATAGCCGGTATAATTTTCTTTCTCTTTAGTAATCCATAATTCATAATGAACTTGTGAACCCTTTGTTTTTAATGATCCTACCCAAAGTCCTTCAACGTCCTGTGCATTTAACTTGATGAACAAAAGCAATGAAATACTTAAGGTTAATATTTTTACAACAAGGCTATTCTGCATGAAGAAGAAAAATACATTATTAATATAGAAACTTATGTATTATTGGAAAACTCTAATATAAAATTAGCATCTACTGTTTCTTTTTTTTATCAGAAACAGGCAATGAAGTTGCTTTTTGTATAACTCCTGATCCAAATTCATTTTTTATATTATCAATAGTTTTAAACAGGTCCAGCTTTTCAGTTTCATTATTAAACAAGTTCATTTGCAGTGTCATAGGTACCAAATGGCTGAACCTAACACCTAATAATCTTACTTTTTTTCCCTTTTTATAAAGTTTGGCAAAAAGATCTTTCACTTTAGCCAGCAAAACATTATCAAGAGCTGAATAATCAATTACTTCTTGTTTTGAAACCGTAGTAAAATCTTCGTACCTGATTTTTACTGTAATACACCCGGTAATTTTTTCTTCCTGTCTTAATTCAAAAGCAGTTTTTTCGGTTAACCGCACCAGTTCTTTACCCAAAAAGTTCAGATCATTACTGTCATCATTGAAAGTATTTTCATGAGAAATGGATTTTTGTTCACTATAACTTTCTACAGGATTATCATCAATACCATGAGCTTTTTCCCATAACCTATGGCCCCATTTTCCGAAAACATGTTCCAGGTTTTTTATGGGTGTATGAGCTAATTGTTCAATTGTAAAAATGCCCATACTATGTAATTGCTGTTGCGTTTGCTTGCCAGCCATGGGTATTTTATCAATAGTCAGTGGCCATAAAAATGCTGTTTCTTTTCCTGCAGGAATTTCAAGAAACCCATTTGGTTTAGCTTCATTGGTGGCTATTTTACTTACCAGTTTATTGGGAGATAAACCATAGGAGATAGGCAGACCAGTTTCTTTAGTGATTTTTTCCCGTAATTGTTGTGTATAAGCACTTACTCCAAAAAATTTATCCATTCCGGTCATATCACAATAAAATTCATCTATGGAAGCTTTTTCGTAATGTGGTACAGAGGCTGCTATAATTTGAGTTACAATCCGGGAATAATGACTGTATTCGTGGTGGCTGCCTTTTATGAAAAGAGCATCAGGACAAAGTTTTTTGGCAGTCATTGCAGGCATGGCACTTTGAATACCAAATTTGCGTGCTTCATAACTACAGGCTGCTACTATACCTCTTTGCCCATCGCCTCCAACTATGAGTGGTTTACCTTTAAGTGCGGGGTTCTTTACTATTTCAACAGAAACAAAAAAAGCATCCAGGTCAAAATGTGCAATATGTCGTAATTGTTGGGTCAGTAAAATAAGTTTAATAAAGAATTCGTGGTCTGTAATTTGAAAGTATTGATTAAATAGCTTTGTAAAAAATAAAGGGATGAAGAAAATTAAAAGTTTAGATCTGTTGAACGAGCTACAGGAGGATGTAAAAAGAATGATAGAAGCGGGAGATTTTTTTAAATCAGCCCCACCGGTAAAACTTTCTTATCAATCGCACCCGGAAAAATGGAGCGTGGTTCAAACAATAGAACATATGAATGCTTACCTGCGGCACTACCTTCCTGTTATGGAAAAGGCTACTGCTTTTAAATCTAAAGAAGTATCAGCATGGTTTCAGCCAGGTTTCCTGGGTAATTATTTCACTAAATCTATGAGACCAACAAATGTTTATGAGGTAAAGAATAAAATGAGAGCTATGAAAAGCTATAGTTTTCCAAATAGCTTAAATGTGGAACATGTATTACAGGAGTTTGTTGAATTGAATGAAAGGTTTGTGAATATAATAGAGTTAGCCAAAAGCAGGGATATTAATTCAATAAAAATTCCAATTACTATAAGCAGATTTATAAAGTTGAAATTGGGAGATATGATACGTTTTCTTGTGGCACATCAGCAAAGGCATATGGTGCAGGCAAGAAATACGCTGCATGCGATGGGAATTGCTACAGATAAATTTCCAGTAATCCTTCAGGCAGCTGCACTATAACCAGCTTCTTTTTACGGTCAATTTTTTCAATTGTGTTCTCGTGTAAAGGAATAAGCACCTCTTTGTTTTGTATGGTAATACGGCAAAGCACCTGGTGCGGCTGTTCTATCACTTCTTCAATAATCCCAATTGATTTATCTCCATCAACTATAGTAAAACCTAACAAACTAATAGGAGCCGTTTTGGCAGAAAATTTCTTAAAAGCCTCTTCCGGCAGCCAAATTTCCTTTTGA
This sequence comes from Flavisolibacter sp., assembly GCA_013695175.1. GTDB lineage: Bacteria > Bacteroidota > Bacteroidia > Chitinophagales > Chitinophagaceae > Flavisolibacter. Next base: position 6,180 of record JACDAZ010000447.1, read on the forward strand.
GATAGCTTCATAGCCTGTTCTTTTGTGTCCAGTCCTTCCAGCTTTACATATATTTCATCTTCAGTTTTTATGCGTGCTGTAGTTATAAAATAAGGGATAAAACTATCTTTTCGTTCCTCCAGAAAGATGGCTTCTAATCCTTTTAAAGAAGTTTTTTTCCCAAGGCTATGTTTTAAGATCAACTCGCCTTTTAAACCAAAAATGCTAACAATCTTTCCAATTTTAAAATAATCTGCCATATCCATAATAAATGTTCAACAGCCCATAAAAATAAGGAGTCGTTTAAAACTAAAAGGCGATCCTTGCGGACCGCCTTCAATTTGTTTAGAGGTTAGGATGGATTAGCCCTCAGAACCAGCATTACCTGCAGGTCTTCTTTCCTGGCGTTGGTAAGGTGGGTTTCTACGGAATCTTCTTTCCCTCATAGCATCTTCCTGCTTCTTCTTAAACTGAGCCTCATGTTCGGAATGCCATTTTTGGAACTTCTCCATAGCAGTTGCATCATCAAACAAACCTAGTGATACACCACGCAATAAATGCTTCAGGTATAAAACTCCCTTGAACGATAAAAGCCTTCTAACCGTATCGGTTGGCTGGGCTCCTTTTTCAAGCCAGTCCAACGCACGCTGACGATCCAGCTGAATAGTAGCGGGAGAAGTCAGTGGGTTGTAGGTTCCTAATTTTTGAATGAATTTACCATCTCGGGGGCTGCGTGCGTCAGCAATAACAATGAAGTAAAAGGGTCTCTTTTTTGACCCGTGTCTTTGCAGTCGGATTTTAACTGGCATCTTAAATAGAAATTTAAATGCGTGAATAAATAATAATTACTAGAAAGGCAAATGTAATAGGAATTGTGTAATGCACAAATAAAAAATAGGTTTAATTACACCTTCTTAAAAGTTAAATTACCCCTTGTTTGCCCTAAGGTCAAGTTCAATATTCACTTTTTCAGAAATGAATTTATCCCCCAGTGTTTTATCATTCCCATAATTTATCTGCCATTGTGTACGATCAATATCAAAATTTCCTACTGCTTTTAAAGTACTGCCATCAAGTTCTATATGAGCCGGAAAGCTTATATTTTTAGTTGTGTTTCTTAAAGTGAAGTTTCCACTTACTGTAAAATTGGCTCCATCTACTATAGATGTATCATTACTATTTGGCTGGTAAGTCTGAACATTAGTTATTTCAAACCGGGCAGAACTAAAATTATCAGCATCAAAAAAATCACCACTTAATAAATGCGGCTTCAACTTATTTTGAAACATGCTTTCTTTTTGCTCTAAATCAAGTGACCTGATGTTGATATTAAATTCACCTCCTGTTACTGTATTATTGGCTACAACCACCTGGCCTGATGAAAGATGAAAAGTGCCGGGGTGATTTTTTCCAACACCATAGCCTACAAACCTGATCCTGGAATTGGTTGTATCGACTGCAAATGTTTCACCTGCCGCTGAAGTTACCTGCTTCTCATCTGTAATAACTGTAGTATCACCTTGTGGAGCATTATCGCATGATACTATCACAAATAGAGTAGATAATAAGAATAATGTTGATTTCATAATGGTTTTTTCAGCAAATTAAGTTTTTTAAACCATTTTAATGGTGCAACATTAATTTTTTAAGATGTTTTTACAAGATATAATGGCCATCAATAACATTAACTCATTTAAGTTTTTACTGATCAGCATCATAAAAAAGAAGTGGATGTCCATCAAGGTCATACCAATTAATGCGTTTTATCACCCTATAAACTAACAAACGTCATCCTCTACGGCAAATGGCACAACTACATTTGATCTATCGAAAAAAACACTAAACCAGTTGAAAATGAAACAGCAATTAAAAAATAAGAAAGTATTCTCTTCAATCTTTCTTTCTGTAGTGATGGCAGTTGCCTCTCTGACAGTTTCTCAGCAAATCTTAGCTCAATCCACATTTACTGTTCGCAGTTATGATATGAAGATATCCGGAACATCTAATGTTCACGATTGGACCATGAAGGCAAATAATGCAACTGCTAACGCACAATTTGTTATGAAGGCAGGAGAGCTTTCCACTCTTACAGGACTTGATTTTACAGTTCCGGGAAAAGGTTTAAAAAGCAATTCTGACATTATGGATGGCAGAACCCACACTACATTAAAAGCTGATAAGCACACTAAAATCAATTTTAAGCTTATCTCAGCTGTAGTTACTCCTCAGCAGCAAAACAATTACCAGATAAAAGCTACAGGTAATTTAACGATTGCCGGTGTAACTAAAGAAGTAGTTCTTATTGCAAATGGAGTTTTAAACAATCAAAATCTGATTACAGTTACAGGTAGTAAAAAAATTAAAATGAGCGAGTGGCAGATTAAGCCTCCTTCTTATATGCTGGGTGCAATGAAAGTAGGTGATGAAGTTACCATCGACTTTAATTTAAAATTCAACGGTTAATTTATTCAACATAACAATTATTCAACAACAACAACTTTTAAAATTAATACAATGAGAAAGAATCTATTAAAAACAGCTCTGGGAATTTTAGCAATGTTAGCTATTCTCCCGCTTAATGTCTTAGCACAGGATCCGGTTACTGAAACACCTGTTACAGAAACAAAGGATACAAACAGAGAATTTTATATGAGACCATCATATTGGATTCCTTACGAT
>JACDAZ010000490.1 GCA_013695175.1 Flavisolibacter sp.
GTGTGTGGTGGTTGCCAGTGGCAAATGTTGCCCTACGAAAAGCAATTACAGTACAAGCAGCAACAGGTTTATGATAATTTAACAAGAATTGGAAAGGTTTTATTGCCCGAACTTTCACCCATTGCAGGTGCTGATCAAACACGCTTTTACAGAAACAAACTTGAATATACTTTTAGTACAAAACAATTTTTACCTGCCGGAAGTTTTAATAAAGAGGATAAAGAACAAACTTTTAAGAATGTAGTTGGATTTCATGCCAAAGGTTTTTTTGATAAAATAGTGGATATTCAAAAATGCTGGTTACAGGAAGATCTCACCAATTCTATCAGGAACAGCGTTCGTCAATTTGCTTATGAAAATAACGTTTCCTTTTATGATATAAGAGAGCACAAAGGTGTTTTAAGAACTATGCAGGTAAGAATAGGTACAACCGGCGAAGTAATGGTAAATCTTGTTTTTGGAGATAACGCATCGAAAGCAACGGATAAAATTCTCAACTTTATCAGTGATAGTTTTCCGCAAATAACCAGTCTTTTGTATACCGTCAATTTAAAGAAAAATGATTCTATGCACGACCTGCAACCGCAGTTGTTCAAGGGTAAAGATCATATCCTTGAAAAGCTGACAACCGGAGTTGAAGGCGATGAATATTTATTTAAGATCGGACCAAAATCTTTTTTTCAAACCAACACTTACCAGGCCGAAAAGCTTTATAGAATAACAAAACATTTTGCAGAACTGGATGGATCACAAATATTATACGATCTATATTGCGGAACCGGAAGCATTGGAATATTTTGCAGCAGTGGAGCCGGTAAAATAATTGGCGTTGATGTTATTGAAGCTGCAATAGAGGATGCTAAAGAAAATGCAAAGATCAATCATATCGATCATGCGCAATTCTTTACCGGTGATGTATTAGAAGTTTGTAATGATGCTTTTTTTGAAGCTCATGGTAAACCAGATGTAATTATTACCGATCCGCCTCGGGCGGGAATGCATGAAAAATTGGTTCAGAAAATTCTTGACATGCAGTCGCCTGTTGTAGTTTATGTAAGTTGTAATCCGGCTACACAGGCAAGAGACTTACATTTGCTTGATGAGAAATATAGTGTTACAAAAGTGCAGCCGGTAGACATGTTTCCTCATACACATCACATTGAAAACATTGTGCAGCTGAAATTAAAATAGATTGAATGGCAGAATTTAAATTCACAAGACCGAATAGTTTTCCTCCTATTGTAAAAAACCTGATCATCATAAATGTTTTGGTTTTTTTGGGACAGCTTTCTTTAACACAGTTTCAGTTTACAGAAAGAATAATGTTGTATCCTGTAAAACATCCTGAGTTTGCACCTTACCAGGTTGCTACTCATATGTTTGCCCATGCACCAAATATGCTCTTTCATATTTTGTTCAACATGTTTGCGCTTTGGATGTTTGGGCGGGTATTGGAAAATGTATGGGGACCAAAACGGTTTCTTTTATTTTACCTTGCTTGCGGGGTGGGAGCAGCTTTTGCTCACCTGGCAGTTCAATATATTACATGGGAGCAAATGGAAGCGGCTTATGCTGCCGGTAACCTGGCTAAAGCGCAAAGTTATGCTGCCTCCTTAGGTCCGGCCCTTGGGGCTTCCGGGGCTGTAATGGGTATTTTCGCAGCCTTTGCATATTTATTTCCAAATACAGAACTCTTTCTTATGTTTATTCCATTTCCTATAAAGGCAAAATGGCTGGTTTTGGGTCTGGCAGCATTTGATCTTTTGGGGGGTGTGGCTAAATTTAGTACAGGAATAGCCCATTTTGCCCACCTGGGTGGGGCGGTCACCGGGTTTATTATTGTGTTAATTTGGAATAAATCCAGCCGCAGAAGATTTTATTAGCATTTATGGTTTTGTAATTTTAGTGAACCTATGAGTTATTACCAACAAAGAAACAGGAACAGGTTAGGCATAGGACAGGATGGGAATGCCTTAACTATGCTTATTGCAATTATACTGGTTGCTTTTGTTTTATTAGCATTTATAAAGGTTATCTATTATTTCACCTACGGCACACAGGGCTTGGAAATTTATCAAAATCAAATTTTGAGTTGGGTATCCCTTCCGGCTCATTTACCTACATTTTTTACAAGACCATGGACATTGATTACTCATTTTTTTGTTCATGACGGTGTATGGCATCTTATAGCCAACCTTATATGGTTGTGGGCATTTGGTCATATTCTGCAAAGCCTTTCAGGTAACAGTAAAATCATTCCCATTTTTTTATACGGAGCTTTTGCAGGGGCTTTTATGTACATGCTTTCTTACAACCTTATTCCTGCTTTAAAAGAATATCTTTTGGTTTCAACAGCAGTTGGTGCTTCTGCCGGTATTATGGCTATAGCTATTGCTACTACTATGATGGCACCGGGTTACCGCATTTTTCCTATGTTAAATGGCGGCATTCCATTGTGGGTCATCACCATGATTTTTGTAATTATTGACCTGGCTACTATACCTTACAATAACCCTGGTGGACACATTGCGCATTTAGCAGGTGCCGGTATGGGTGCATTATTTGCTTTTCAATGGCGCCGTGGTAACGACTGGTCATTATGGATAAATAATTTTTTTGAGTGGGTAAATAACCTTTTTAATCCTGATAAACCAAAAAGAGCAAAAGTTATTAAAAGCCAGCTTTTCTATAAAGGCAATACTCCTCCCTATAAAAAAACTTCCGGCATCACACAGCAACGTATAGACGATATTTTAGATAAAATAAACCAAAAAGGTTATGATACCTTATCGCAGGAGGAGAAAGATATTTTGAAGCGTGCAAGTAAGGAAGATTTGTAAATTGCACTAATGGCTATAAAACTAAGGCTGCTTACAAAGAGGATCTTTATTTTCTTTAATATTCTTGCTGCGGTAGTTTTTCTTCTCGCCTGTTTAGCTCCTTACCTTAATCCAAAAGACTGGTGGTACTTTCAATTACTTGGATTAGGCTTCGCAGTAGTTTTTATCATGATGGTGCTCTTTTTTATCTTCTGGTTATTCTTTAAACCCCGTTACATCTTTATTTCACTTATACCACTTTTAATTGGCTGGAAAAGCATTTCGGTTCTTTTTGCCTTTAACTCCCCTGCAAGATTTAATTATAATAAGCCCGATGATGTTTTGAGAGTGATTAGCTGGAATGTTGCCAGGTTTGTAGAATGGAAAAGAAATAACAATAAGGGAAGCCAGACACGGTTAAAAATGATGGACCTGATAAAAGATCAAAATGCAGATGTTGTTTGTTTGCAGGAATTTTTTCATTCAACTGATTCTGTATACCATGATAATCTTAACTATGTAATGGGCAATTTAGGATATCCTTATTTTTATTACTCCTGGGATGATGATGGTGACAGGCAATGGGTGGGTCAGGCTATCTTTTCCCGGCATCCTATTATAGATAGTGGTATGATACGGTACCCGCGTCCAGGTATGCCCGAAGCACTTATTCATGCCGATGTTGTTTTTAATAATGATACAGTACGTTTTTATACTACACACCTGCAATCAGTAAAATTTGGAAAAGAAGAATACAGAAGCCTGGAAAAAATAAGAAACAGGGAGGACAGTATCCTTCAAAGCTCCAGAAATGTATTTTCTAAATTAAAGAGAGGCTTCCAGTTAAGGGCTCAGCAGGCAGATATTGCAAAAGAAATTACAACTAACAGCCCGTATCCATTCATATTTACCGGCGATTTAAATGATGTTCCTAATTCCTATACTTATTTTACTATAAGGGGTTTAAATACACAGGATGCATTTTTGAAAAAAGGCTTTGGTATTGGCAGAACTTATTCAGCACTTTCACCCACATTGCGCATTGATTTTATTTTGCCTACACGTGAATTTTCGGTTTTACAATTCAATACCATCATGAAAAACTATTCCGATCATTATATGCTGGTAGCAGATATTCAATTAAGAAAGGACAGTACAGGTACAAAATAATCTCTTCCCCGCTAGTATTAATGTTTTACTATAAACAGCTTTGGTATTACTTTGCATACTATGAGCAGGTTAAAAATCTATAACTCTTATATAAGGGATAAGGAAGAATTTAAACCTTTAGTGGAAGGGCATGTTGGTATGTATGTATGCGGACCCACTGTTAGTGGTGAAAGTCATCTTGGACATGCAAGACCATATATAACCTTTGATGTTATTTACAGATACCTGGTTCATCTTGGATATAAAGTAAGATATGTAAGAAACATTACTGATGCAGGGCATTTTGAAGAAGAAGGCCGTAAAGCAGAAGATAAAATTTCAAAAAAAGCACAGATAGAAAAGCTGGAACCCATGGAACTGGTTCAAAAATATACTAACCTTTTTCATTGGGCTATGAATGAATTTAATTGTATTCCTCCTTCAATAGAGCCCACTGCTACGGGCCATATTGTTGAACAAATAAGCATGATTGAAAAAATCATTGAGGAAGGGTATGCATATGTAATGAATGGCAGTGTATATTTTGACGTTAAAAAATATGCCGATAAATACGAATATGGTAAACTTAGCGGCCGTGTAATTGATGATTTACTGGAAACAACACGTGACCTGGAAGGGCAGGAGGAAAAAAGAAATAAAACAGATTTTGCACTATGGAAAGCAGCACCGCCTGAGCATATTATGCGTTGGAAAAGCCCATGGGGCGAAGGCTTTCCCGGTTGGCATATAGAATGTTCAGCCATGAGTGCTAAATACCTGGGTGTTCAATTTGATATTCATGGAGGTGGAATGGATCTTCTGTTTCCTCATCATGAAAGCGAGATTGCACAAAGCACCATCTGTAATCATACATCACCTGTACGTTATTGGATTCATAATAACATGATTACACTGAACGGCAGAAAAATGGGAAAAAGCTATAACAATGATATCAAATTAACAGAGTTGTTTAGTGGTGATCATCACTTACTTGAGAAGGGTTATTCTCCCATGGCTGTACGTTTTTTTATTTTGCAAACTCATTACAGAAGTACACTTGATTTTAGCAATGAAGCATTGCAGGCAGCAGAAAAAGGATTAAAAAGATTAATGGAAGCTTATGAATGGTTGCAGGAGTTAAAAATTGATGGTACCAAAGTAGAAAAACATGAATTGGAAATAGATTCAGATTCCAATGAAAATCCTGATGGAAAAGTGAAAAGACTTTTAGCAGAAATGGATGATTTTATGAATGATGATTTTAGTACAGCAAGAGTTTTAGCCAATATGTTTGAGCTGGTACCAATCATTAATTCAATAAAGGATAAGGTAAATGATGCTGAAACTTTATCAACTGCAACATTTCAACATCTGCAGCAGAAAATGAAAATATTTGTAGAAGATATTTTTGGATTAAAGTCCGAAGCCGGAAAAGGAGATACTAAATTAAAAGGTGTCATTGAAATTCTTCTTGACCTTAGGAAAGAGTCAAGAGCAAGAAAAGACTGGATGACATCAGATAAAATAAGAAATCAATTACTTGAACTGGGCGTAGTTGTAAAGGATGAAAAGGACGGAGCGATGAGTTACACTTTTGCCTGATCTAAAAAATAAAATGCTTATGCGTATCACACTAATCACCGGGTTTATTTTTTCTTTTTTCTTTTCATTTTCGCAGGTAAAAAAAGCTCCGGAGGTAAAAGAAGGTGAAGGTCCTTTTCCTCAATTAATAATAAGAGGAGTAACACTAATAAACGGTACAGGTGCGCCTCCCATTGGTCCTATGGATATTGTTGTGGAAAACAACAGGATCAAATCCATTCATAATGTTGGGGCGCCGGGTGTGGCAATAAAACAATCAGCCAGGCCTGCATTAAAAGATGGTGGTAAAGAATTGAATGCAGAAGGTATGTACCTGCTACCGGGTTTTGTAGATATGCATGGTCACATAGGTGGTAGCGAACAAGGTGCAGATGCTGAATATGTCTTTAAATTATGGATGGCACATGGTATTACCACTGTCAGGGATCCTTCTGCCGGCAATGGGCTGGATTGGGTGCTTGATCAAAAAAAGAAAAGTGAGCAAAATTTAATAACGGCGCCACGCATAAAAGCATATACTGCTTTTGGTATGGGTGCCAGGGAACCTATAGCCACACCAGAGCAGGCAATAACATGGGTAAGAGAAAATGCCAAAAAAGGCGCTGATGGAATCAAGTTTTTTGGTGCTGCACCTTCTATTATGAAGGCTGCAATGGAAGAAAATAAAAAGTTGGGGTTAAGATCTGCCATGCACCATGCACAAATGGATGTGGCCAGATGGAATGTATTGCATAGTGCAAGGGCTGGACTTACTTCTATGGAACATTGGTATGGTTTGCCTGAAGCATTATTTGAAAATCAAACGGTGCAACAATATCCATTAGATTATAATTATGCCAACGAGCAGCATCGTTTTGAACAAGCAGGTAAGTTATGGAAGCAGGCAGCAAAGCCAGGCAGTGAACATTGGAATAAGGTAATGAATGAACTACTTTCTCTTGATTTTACACTTGATCCAACTTTTAATATTTACGAAGCCAACCGCGACCTGATGCGGGCACGAAGGGCAGAATGGCATGAAGAATATACCATGCCTTCTCTTTGGAAGTTTTATGAACCAAGCCGTGTTGCACATGGTTCTTACTGGCATAGCTGGGGTACAGAACAGGAAGTGAACTGGAAGGAAAACTACAGGCTATGGATGCAGTTTGTAAATGAATATAAGAACCGTGGTGGCAGGGTAACTGTTGGAACCGATGCCGGTTTTATCTACCAGTTGTATGGCTTCTCTTATCCACGGGAGATGGAACTTTTACGTGAAGCAGGCTTTCATCCGCTGGAAGTAATACGAAGTGCAACTTTAAATGGTGCGCAGGCTTTAGGAATGGAAAAAGAAATAGGAAGTATTGAAATAGGTAAGCTGGCTGATTTGGTTATTATTGATGCCAATCCATTAGAAAATCTGCAGGTATTATATGGAACAGGCGCTATCTATCTAAATGAAAAAAATGAAGTTGTTCGTAAAGGTGGCGTTGTGTATACTGTAAAAGATGGTATTATCTATGATGCTAAAAAACTGTTAGGTGATGTTAGAAAGATGGTAGCAGAAGAAAAATCAAAATCAGGTTTTAAAATTGTGCAGCCGGGTTTGAAGCAATTTTAAATTTATTTATCAGGATTATGAAGGTTACGTTTGATTTCAAAAAATAAAAAACCTAAAAAAATGATTGCTATAAAACCAAGAATTATAAATAACAGAATTTGACGGAAGCCAAGTGGCTTTAAAAGGGTAAATAGTTCAATCATAATAAAGGATATTATTAGCAACATCTTTAATGCCTGATTTTTTATAACCTAGTGTTTCTCATGAAAATATTGTTGTATTTATTATAACTTAGTTGCAAACATTAATTGCTAAGAAATACTTTATTACAGCACTCTTTTTCCTTTTTTCAATTTCCATAAGTAACGCGCAAGCAAAAGAACCCAAAAATAAGTCTTCAGAAACTGTCCAAAAGATGCAGGTAGTTGAAGCTTCTTGTGGGCAATGCCATTTTGCAATGAAAGAAAAAGGATGTACACTGGCTGTTCGTATAGATGGCAAGACTTATTTTGTAAATGGTACTTATATAGATTCCCATGGAAATTCGCACGACGATGATGGATTTTGTAATGTTATAAGAAAAGAAAAAGTAAAAGGTGAAGTAGTTAACAATAGTTTTAAAGCAAGTTATTTTAAACTACTGCCACCAGAAAAAAAGAAGGATGACTAAGAGATTGATATTTGAAAGATTTTTTTGTGCAGTAATTAAAATTACTGCTATCAATTAATTAGAACCTTCAGTTCTCCTTGCTTCTTCATCAATACCCGATCTGCGTTGCCTGCTTGATTTAATTTGATTGGACCCAAAACGATAATTAAAAGAAACAACCACCCTTCGTGGATCCCACCAGGCCCTGGCTGTTAGATACTGACCTGCAAAATCAGAAGTGCCAAAAAATACTGCAGTTTTAAAAACATCATTGAAGTTTACCCGTAAAGTTGAACGTTCTTCAAACAACAATTTTTGTACTCCAATATTCACAGAATAAAAAGAACGTTGTTTCATAGTTCCTCTGAACAATTTTGGCGACTCAAAATTCGCC
>JACDAZ010000524.1 GCA_013695175.1 Flavisolibacter sp.
TCATTTTTGATCCAAACATTTTTGCTGTTGCAACCGGTATAGAAGAACATAATAATTATGCTGTTGATTTTATAGAAGCTACTAAGATCATTAAGCAGGAAATGCCTTTGGTAAAGGTGAGTGGTGGGGTAAGCAATGTCTCTTTTTCTTTTCGTGGTAATGATCACGTTAGGGAAGCCATACATGCTGTATTTCTATATCATGCTATTAAAGCAGGAATGGATATGGGCATTGTAAATGCAGGTCAACTGCAGGTATACGATGAAATAGAACCTCAACTAAAAGAACTGTGTGAAGATGTTATTTTGAACAGAAGAGAAGATTCAACCGAACGACTTGTTTCATTTGCAGAAACAGTAAAAGCAAAAGGTAAAGAGCAGGTAAAAGATGATGCCTGGAGAAATACAACAGTAGAAGAAAGATTAAAACATTCATTGGTAAATGGTATCACTGAATATATTGAAACCGATACAGAAGAAGCACGAATAAAATATCCAAAACCTCTTGATGTTATCGAAGGTCCCTTAATGGCAGGAATGGATGTAGTTGGCGATCTATTTGGAAGTGGGAAAATGTTTTTACCCCAGGTAGTAAAAAGTGCCCGGGTAATGAAAAAAGCTGTCGCTGTATTGACACCCTACATTGAACAGGAAAAAGAAGAAAGATTACAAGCTCATTTAGCTGCGGGTACAATATCTGAAGAAACAGCAGGTGCTGCAAAAATATTAATGGCAACTGTAAAAGGTGATGTTCATGATATTGGTAAAAACATAGTGGGTGTTGTTTTAGGTTGTAATGGGTATGATATAATTGATTTGGGTGTGATGGTGCCTGCTGATAAAATACTGGATACAGCAGAAAAAGAAAATGTAGATGTTATAGGTTTGAGTGGATTGATTACTCCATCACTGGATGAGATGGTGCATGTAGCAAAGGAAATGAAGCGACGCAATATGAAACAGCCTTTGCTAATTGGTGGTGCTACAACTTCACGTACACATACTGCAGTAAGAATTGCTCCTGAATATGATAATGGTGTGTTGCATGTACTGGACGCTTCAAGAAGCGTTTCTGTTGTGAGCAGCTTATTAAGTAATGATCAGAAAGAAGCTACTCTGCAGCAGGTTAAAAATGAGTATGAAGGGTTAAGAGATCAGTTTAATAATAAGCAGAAATATAAAGTACTTATTCCTTATTCCGAAGCTGTTGTAACCAAACAATACTTTGACTGGAAAAAATATAAACCGGTAACGCCTAAGGTGGATGGTGTGAAGGTGTTTAAAACTTTTGATCTTGCCACCATCGCAAAATATATTGACTGGGGTCCATTTTTTATAGGGTGGGAAATGCCTGGTCGTTTTCCGGAAGTTTTACATGATAAAATTTTTGGAGCAGAAGCAACAAGATTATATAATGATGCAAAAAAACTTCTTGAAAAAATTGTGCATCAAAAATGGTTTACTGCCAATGGGGTAATTGGATTTTGGCCTGCCAATTCAAATAATAAAGACACTGTTACTTTACAAACAAAAAACGGTGAGGTAAAGTTGGAATCACTTCGGCAGCAAATGAAAAAAGCTGTTGGACAACCATGTTTTTCACTTGCTGATTTTATAAAGCCAAGCCCATCCCCAACTGGCATTTCTAATTTGGAAGATACAGCTAAAGCCCATTCCCAAAGGGAAGGGGAAAAATCTTTTGGCTATCAGACGGCTGATCCATCTACATATAATCTCTTAAAAGAGTTTTCTGAAAAACACAGAAAATATCCAACTCCGGCAGAAGATGTTTTTTGGAATGTAGTACAATCAAAAAAATTTGAAGGTTTCAAATTCAGACGCCAACACATTATTGGCAATTACATTACTGACTTTGTCTGCTTGAAGAAAAACTTAATAGTAGAAATTGATGGCTTAATCCATCAACTACCGGAAAATAAAACGTCTGATGAAGAAAGAACTACCTGGCTTAATACTAAAGGATTTACAGTAATTCGTTTTACAAATGAAGAAGTTTTGTTCGAAACTGATAAAGTACTTCATACTACACTTTCTGCACTTCAACAACAAGCAATTTATAAAGAAAGTCAAAATCTAAGTTCTCCGCCAGCTGGCGGAGGACAGGGGGCAGACTACATGGGTGCATTTGCTGTAACTATACAAGGCGCCCGTGAACATATTGATCGCTTTGCTGCAGAACACGATG
>JACDAZ010000539.1 GCA_013695175.1 Flavisolibacter sp.
GGAGTGGGCTGAGGTTGATTTTGAAATTGTTGTTGAACCTACTGATGAAAGTTTTCCTGCCGGATTAGAACCGGATGGGACTGCAATGCATATTGCTCATGAAAAAGCATTAGCTGTGGCAAATAAAATTGGAAGAGCTAAAACCATCATAGCGGCTGATACCATAGTTGTTTTGGAAGGAGAAATTATTGGTAAGCCTAAGGATGAAAAGGAAGCTGAATATATATTACAAAAGTTGAGCGGCAACCATCATAAAGTAATAACGGGTGTTTCCATTCTTGCTCCTGGAAAAGAAATTTTGTTTAATGATGTAACAGGTGTTGAATTTTACCCTCTTACTAATGAGCAAATAAAATTTTATGTTCACAAATACAAGCCCTTTGATAAAGCAGGTGCCTATGCTATACAGGAATGGATAGGAGTGGTAGGTATAAAAAGCATCAACGGTGACTTTTATAATGTTATGGGATTGCCTGTAAGCAGGGTGATACAGGCTTTAAGAGCAATATAAAGAAAGTTTCATATTAGGTATTCGCTCCTACTGTTTATATTGTGGAATGACTGAAAAATTGCTGCAATTCATATGGCAATACCAGTATTTCAACAGAGAATCGTTATCCACTATATCAGGGGACGCAATAGATATTATTTTTCCGGGAACTTTAAATGCAAACCAGGGTCCGGATTTTTTACATGCAAGGATAAGAATAGGTAATACCATATTAGCCGGATCTGTTGAACTTCATTTAAAAACTTCTGATTGGAATAAACATGGGCATCATAAAGACAAAAATTACAATAATGTTATACTACATGTTGTTTTGGAACATGATCAGCAAAGTGAGCTGCCTGTTTTAGAACTTCAACACAGAATTTCTCAACTAATGCTGAATAAGTATGAGCAGTTAATGAACAACAGCAGTTTTATTCCCTGTAGTAATATTATAGGACAATTAAAAGATATAACATGGGCTTCATGGAAAGAACGTTTGCTTGCTGAACGTTTATTACGTAAAGCCCAAAAAGTATTTGAACTATTACATCAAAATAACCACCATAGGGAGGAAACTTTCTGGTGGATGCTGGCAAGAAGTTTTGGAGGAAAATTAAATGCAGATGCTTTTGAAGAAGTTGCTAAGTCAATACCTATTAATGTACTTGCAAAACACAAGCAACAAATACACCAACTGGAAGGTTTATTATTAGGGCAGGCAGGTTTATTAAACGAAAAACTTCAAGAACCTTATCCCAAACTTTTATGGCGGGAATATAATTTTCTAAAAAAGAAATATAACCTGCAACAGGTGCACATTCCCATGAATTTTTTACGTATGCGGCCGGCGGGGTTTCCTTCAGTAAGATTAGCCCAGTTGTCCATGATCATCCAAAACTCATCGCATATGCTGGACAAAATTTTAAAAGCAACTGATGTAGATGAAATCAAAACCTGGCTTTCAGTTACTGCAAATGATTACTGGCATTATCATTACAGGTTTGATGAGGAATCTTCTTTTTCACCCAAAAAAACAGGATCAGATTTTATTGACGTAATCATTATTAATACAATTATTCCAGTGGTTTTTGCTTATGGTGTGTACCATACTGTTGAAATCCACAAGGAGAAAGCTATTAAATGGCTTGAAAATATAAATGGCGAAAAAAATAACATAACAACAGGATTTAAACAAATTGGCGTTAGCAGTACCACTGCTTTTGATTCACAGGCATTACTGGAACTGAAAAATGAATATTGCAGCAACAAGCGTTGTCTTACCTGTGCTGTTGGAAATTTTATTTTAAAATGTTGATTATCTAACTGCCCTGCACTTTTTAAAACTACCACTTGCTGCTTGTGAAGGAGTTAATGAACGGCAGGAAAAAAACATGATGATTACAAGACCACTAATAATTATTTTTTTAAAACTCATAGGGTTAAGATTTGGAAACAAAAATAATTGTTAGTACCAGTTTTTGCAATAAATAACACATGAAAGACTACTAAGTAAAACTACCCTTTTCAACTCCAGCTGCCCCAGTTAATTTGCACCTTTATATCAGGATGAATACTATTTTGAACGGGGCAGGTTTTACCTGTATTGATTAAAATTTGCTTTTGTTTATCATCTACATCTTGAAGTTCTTCAGGAATGTGAAAACTGAGATTAATGCCTCCAATCCGTCTTGGATCGCCCTTCATGATCTTTTCAACTTCTACCTTCATTCCGGAAAGATCATAACCAAAACTTCTTGCTTTTATACCCATAACAGTCAACATACAGGTGGCCAAAGATGTAGCTGTAAGATCAGTTGGAGAAAATCTCTCACCTTTACCATTATTATCAACGGGTGCATCGGTTTCAAAAGATGAGGAAGATCGAAGGTGTGTACAGGTTGTTCTTAATTCACCATCATATACTACAATTGAGGTCATTTTCGTTTTTTGTTTAAATTTACGCTAACAACATAGATTAATACTGTGAAAAAACATATTCTGCTCTTTAGTTTCTTATTTATTGGAACCATTTCTTTTACTCAAGACACAACATCAACCCTTAGCAAGAAGGAAGAAAGGCGATTGGAACGAAGAAATCGTGTTAATGCAGTGATAAAACAGGAAGAAGAAGGAGTGCTTGCTTATACCAGGCAAAACTCCTTTGGGGTACAAATTCGTACCGATGGATATGGATTTTTTTATGAGCATGGAAGAACACAAACTCCCAGGTTTACTAATCTTTATTTAATAGAGATCACAGAAATAAAACATCGTAAAGAAGAAAAAGCCACGCAAACAGATGGTTTCTTCAGCTCTTCTTACATCTATGGCAAGATTAATAATTTCTACCAGGCCAAGCTGGGTTTTGGACAACAATATATTTTAGGACAAAAAGGAAACAAAAATGGAATTGCAGTAATGGGTATATACCAGGGTGGTTTATCAATGGGTTTATTACGTCCATATTATTTAAATGTTAACGACGGAACTTCCTCTGCCCGGGATATAAAATATGAATCTGTAGATAGTGTTGCTTTTTTAACAGGCAGAATAAATGGTAGCAGTAGTTTTGGCAAGGGATGGAACGAATTAAAAATAAGACCGGGTGCATTTGTTAAAGGGGCATTACGCTTTGACTTTGGCAGGTATAATGAAATGATCAGTGCTGTGCAAATAGGTTTTAGTGTTGAAGGCTATGCACAAAAAATACCATTAATGGTATACAACGAACCTGAGCGTCTTTTCTACCAGGCACATCTTGCTTTCCTTTTTGGTCGCCGAAAATAGGTGGTATCTTTACATCTTTTAATAGCAGAATGATGTATTAAATTATCAGTTTCTGTAAAGTTTTAAATGCTCAGTATGTGTTTTGGGGCATTTTAAATGTATACTATGATTGAACTTCCGGTGGTAGCAAAGGAGCAAACTAAAAGAACAAAACCTGATTGGTTGAGAGTGAAACTGCCAATTGGGGAAAGCTATAAATACGTGCGTAATCTTGTTGATACGCACAAACTACATACAATATGTGAAAGTGGTAATTGTCCTAACATGGGTGAATGTTGGGGTGCCGGTACTGCTACATTTATGATTTTGGGAAATGTATGCACACGCAGTTGCGGATTTTGTGCAGTTGCTACAGGAAGACCAGAACCATTGGATTGGGATGAACCACAAAGGGTAGCAGAAGCAATTCATTTAATGAAAGTGAAGCATGCAGTTATTACTTCAGTTGACCGTGATGAAATAAAAGATGGAGGGTCTGTTATTTGGTTTAATACTATCAAATCGGTTAAAATACTAAACCCTGAAACCACGTTAGAAACATTGATTCCTGATTTTAAAGGACAAAAGGAAAACATACAGCGCATCATAGACGCAGCACCCGAAGTGGTATCTCATAATATAGAAACTGTTGAAAGATTAACAAGGCAGGTAAGAATACAGGCAAAATATTGGAGAAGCATGGAGGTTATTAAATATTTAAAGGAAGGAGGCATGCGCACAAAAAGTGGTATTATGCTGGGTTTGGGGGAAAAAAAAGAGGAAGTAAAACAAACCCTTGAAGATTTAAAAAATGCAGGTTGTGATGTGGTTACCATTGGTCAATACCTGCAACCAACAAAAAGACATTTACCGGTGCAGCGCTTTGTGCATCCTGATGAATTTGCTGAATATAGAGACATAGGATATAACCTTGGATTAGATTATGTGGAGAGCGGGCCACTTGTAAGATCTTCATATCATAGCGAAAGACATGTTATTCCAGGTTATGGAAAAGCAGCATGGCAAAATGAAAAGCCTAACCAGGAAATTAATTAGTTTTTTCTTTTAGATCCATGTATAATAAATTCTACAGACTTCAGATAAAATTTCCTTTTTTTAATGAATTTCAAATTTGCGGTTTTATTTTATTTATTATTATTAATTGGAAAATCGACTTACGC
>JACDAZ010000541.1 GCA_013695175.1 Flavisolibacter sp.
CCTGGTAATTTACGTAAAGAAAAATTTTGTCAGAAAATAGTAAATGATACTGTAAAAAAATTTGGCAAACTTGATATCCTGGTTAACAATGCTGCTACCCAAATGGAACAAAAATCTTTAGAAAATATTTCTACGGATCAGTTATATGAAACTTTTGAGACCAATATTTTTTCAATGTTTTGGGTAACAAAATATGCTTTACAACATTTAAAAAAAGGTTCCTGTATCATTAATACAACTTCTGTAACAGCATATAGAGGTAGCGGAAGCCTGATAGACTATTCATCTACCAAAGGAGCTATTGTAACATTTACCCGAAGTCTTTCTGCAAACCTGGCTGATAAAAAGATAAGGGTAAATGCAGTAGCACCGGGTCCCATATGGACACCATTAATTGTGGGTAGTTTTAAAGGAAAAAAAGTGGCAGAATTTGGATCAGACGTACCCATGGGAAGAGCAGGTGAACCGGCAGAAGTGGCTCCTTCCTTCTTATTTCTTGCCAGTGAAGATGGTTCTTATATGACGGGACAGGTATTGCATCCAAATGGTGGAGAAATTGTAAATGGATAATTCATTTTTGGTACAGTTTTCGAAATTAAAATAATTATTCTCTCAAAGGGGTGGTTGTAAAAATCTGAGAATATACCCATTGAACCTGAACTGGATAATGCCAGCGAAGGGAAGAGAGATTAAAAGGTTCTGGCATTATTGTCGGAGCCTTTTTGTTTGTTAACTACTGTTGCAGATTTTTTATAAGAAAAATATTGTTTCTTGCTGTTACCAAAAGATCATTACCTGATGATCCTCCCCAGCAATGATTTGCCGGTATATTATCTAATGAAATTAAACCTAATCGCTTTCCTTCTGCATTAAGAATTAATATTCCATCACCCGTACTTAAATATAAATTATTGTTTTTGTCGCATTTAATACCGTCACTGTTTTCTCTTGCTACCACTCCTTTTAGTTGTAAAGTTTCCGTATCATATTCAAGAACAAATTTTTCATTCTCTTTAGTAGAACAACAGTAAAGACTTTTTTCATCTGGTGATAAACAAACACCATTTGGGTATTGGTACTGATCACATAAAATTTTCAATTCCCCATTCCTGTAATAATAAAATGCTGCTATAGGCTGGGCTGATTCTTCATTTAATTGCTGATTTTTTAAACCATATGGCGGATCGCTAAAAAAAACAGTTCCGTCTTTTGCTACAATAATATCATTAGGCGAATTGAATCTTTTATTATTATAATCAGAAATTAAAGATTCCATATTTGTACCATCATATTTTGCAACTGCACCATTACCATGCTGACAAATAAGCAAGTTATTGTGTTGATCATAAGCCAAACCATTAGATCCCGTTTGTTCGGATAATAATGACGTGTCCGCTAAATTGCAGCCGCTTGGACTTAAATAAATTTGTTTGCTTACTGATTCTGAAATTTTATAAATTAAATTCTCTGGTATATCGCTAAACAAATAATATCCTTCTTTATTCCAAACCGGTCCTTCAGAAAAATTGCATTGATCATCCAAAACTTTTATTTCAAAATCAGTATTTATAATTTCAAGCAACTGATCATCAAAAATAGTGAGAGCGGGATTTTGCAT
This sequence comes from Flavisolibacter sp., assembly GCA_013695175.1. Taxonomy (GTDB): domain Bacteria; phylum Bacteroidota; class Bacteroidia; order Chitinophagales; family Chitinophagaceae; genus Flavisolibacter. The sequence goes on from JACDAZ010000541.1 coordinate 1,619, forward strand.
AATTATAGGTTCTGTAGTTTTTCGAGCACTTTTTTTAAATCTATTCCTTTACCTAAAACCGGTTTAAAAAGATCTCCTTCTGCCTGCACTCTTTCATAAATATTATTTATATGAAATTGTGATGGGTGCAATCCTTTTTTCACCTCATCCCAGTGTAAAGGAGTGGAAACTGTTGCACCCGGTTTTGGACGAAGTGAATATGGTGCTGCTGCAGTTTGTATTTCCCTGTTTTGCAAATAATCCAGGTATATTTTTCCTTTTCGTTTTGCAGGACTTCTTTCCATACTGGTAAGTTCCGGCAGTTCCTGGTGAACCATTGCAAAAACTAGTTCAGCTAACTGTTTTGATTGAGGATAACTGTATTTAGCACCTAATGGAATGTATATATGTATGCCACTGGAACCAGATGTTTTTACACATGCCTCAACACCAATGGCATTTAAAACTTTTTTTGTTACCTGCGCCACCTCAATCACTTCATCAAATGTATTTGTATCATCCGGATCAATATCGAGTAAACTCCAATCAGGATTTTTCCAGGTTTTACTTACAGAATGCCATGGATTTATTTCAATACATCCAAGATTAGCCATAAAAATTAATGTTGCTTCATTTGCACAAACCAGGTAACGTACTATTTTATTTGTTGATTCGCTAAAGTCTTCATGTGTTACAATCCAATCAGGTTCTTTTCCGGTCATGTTCTTCTGGTAAAAGTTTGCCGAAGCCATTCCATTAGGATGCCTGTTTAAAGAATGTGGGCGGTTTAAAATATAAGGCATAATAAATGGTGCCATCCGCAGGTAATAATTAATGAGATCTATCTTTTTAAATCCTTCCTTTTTCCAATAGGGTTTATTAAGATTGGTAAGTTTTAATTCTATTTTATTTAGGACGATAGATTGATCTTTACCATCTGCAAGGGTTAGCTGTTGCGCAACTTTTGAAACTGAGGATTTCTTTTTTGTTGCAGCTTGTTTTTTAGCAGAATCAGTTTTTACACTTTTTTCAGATTCAGTTTTCTCTTTCTTTGCAACAGCAAGATCTGTTTCTTTTTCAAGAACAACATCTTTTGCTTTTTTATCTTCTCTTATTCCCATAAAAATTGGATGACGTGCAATGTTATCTTTTGTCCATTCTGTAAATTTAATTTCACACACCAATTGAGGTTTTACCCAGGTTACCGGCATGTTCCCTTTTGGTGTATTATCAAACGGCGATTTAGGTGTAATTAAGGGCTCAAGTTTATCATATATTTCCTGCAAACTCTTTTGATTAAAACCACTACCTGTATGTCCAACATAAATAAGCTTACTATTTTTGTACACACCAAGCATGAGTGCACCAAAATGTTTTCTTGAATTCCTGGGTTCTGTAAATCCTGCTATAATTACTTCCTGCCTGAGGTTTACTTTTACTTTTAACCAATCTTCGCTTCTTTTATTTAACTGGTAAACAGAAGATGATTTTTTAGCGATAATGCCTTCCAGTCCTTGATTTAATGCTACATCAAAAAAGTCTTTTCCTTTTTTAATAATGTGATCACTGAACTTTATTACATCATCATCAGCAGGTAAAATTTGCTGTAAGATTTTTTTTCTTTCTATTAAAGGAATTTTTGTAAGATCATAACCCTCTAACCAGATAATATCAAAAATATAATATTGTAAAACAGTATCTGGTGATTTTTGCCAGTTTTGAAGCATTTGAAAATTAGCCAAACCTTTTTCAACAACTGCTACAATTTCACCATCAAAAACTGCATTTAGTTTTAATTGTTGCAACGCGTCAGTTACAGGTTTATAACGGCCGGAAAACGAATTATTGTTTCTTGACATTAAGTCAGCTTCCCCATCCTCTACAAAAGCCAGTGATCGATAACCATCCCATTTTATTTCAAATATCCAGTCTTTATCATCAAAAGATTCATTGGTAAGTACAGCAAGCATTGGTTTAATACCTTTTGGCATTGGCGATTTTATTGCTGAACCCTTAACCGCTTTTAATAAATTAATTAATTCAGGCGCTTTTTTTTTACCAGTTGAAACTTTTGTTTTTGTTGCAACTTTACTTGCTTTAGCAGGTGTTGACTTTTTTGTGGGAGTTGTTTTTTTTGCTGCAGATTTTTTTGTGGCAGTTTTCGAAGATGTTTTTTGAGGAGGATGTTTTAATACTGCGCCATTTTCTTTTGCAACCTGCACAAGTGTTTTACCTGTTTTAATAGATTTATCTTTCTTTGTTATGTCAATTTCTTTTGAAAACTTATCATTTTTTTTAATAAGCAACCATGAGTTGCTATCATCATCTTTTCCAATTCTTACTAATGCAAATGATCCTTTTATTTTAGAGCCATTAAATGTAATTTTTACATCCCCCTTTCTTAATTGTTGTAAAAGAATTTTTTCCTGCTCCCTCTTTGTTAAGCCTTCAGTATCCATTGGTTTATAGGTTCCTTCATCCCAAACAATTACAGTTCCTGCACCATAATTTCCTTCAGGTATTATACCTTCAAAATCTTTATAATCAAAAGGATGGTCTTCCACCATCATGGCTAACCTTTTATCAGCCGGATTGATTGAAGGGCCCTTGGGAACAGCCCAGCTTTTTAAAACTGATTCCATTTCTAATCTCAGGTCATAATGCAGGCTTGATGCATCGTGCTTTTGAATAACAAATAAAAGTGAATCCTTTAACGATTTTCCTTTACCCTCTGGTTCTGTAGTTTTTGAAAAATTTCTTTTCTTATTGTATTGAGTTAAACTCATACTACAGTTGGTCAAAAACTTATGCCAGTATAATTTGAAGATTTGATGATTTGTAAATTTGGAAATGTTCCGTGTATTCTTGAATCTTGTTCCTTGCTCCTTGTATCTTGTGCCTTTTTACGCTCTTTTCTTTTTTGGTGTACTTTCCAAACTTGCTTTCAATACATCCATTAAATCTTTAACTGTAGCAGATTTTTCCTGGGGTTCTGCTATGCGAATTGATTTACCGGCAGCTTTGGCCTTTATTATTTTTTTCAACTCAGTAATATAGGTATCCTTAAATGCTGCAGGATCAAATTTTTCTGTTAATTGCTTTACCAGTGAAGTTGCCAACTGCAATTCTTTTGCTGATATATTTTCTTTTTTTGGTGCTTCCACTTCAGGCACTTCCCGTATTTCATCGTTGTACCTAAGTTGTTCAAGCATCAGCACATTATTATAAGGCTTTAATACACAAATATGTTCACGCGTACGTAACATAAATTCAGCAATACCCACACTTCCAGTGTCTTCCAAAGCCTGTAATAAAAGCCTGTAAGATTTTTCTCCTCCTTTACCGGGAATCAGGTAATAAGGTTTCTCAAAATAAATTGGATCAATTTCTTCAACCTTTGAAAACTGAATAATATCAATTGATTTGGATTTTTGAGGACTGGCCTTTGCAAAATCTTCACTATCAATAACTACATATTTACCCTTTGTATATTCAAATCCTTTAACTATTTCTTTCCAGGGCACTTCCTTTCCGGTCTTAGTATCTATACGTGCATAACGAATTGGTGCCAGTTCTTTTTTTGACAGCATGTCAAAATCAAGTTCTTCCTGTTGTATTGCACTCAGCAACTTTACCGGAATATTTACCAAGCCAAAACTTATTGTACCTGACCAAATCGGACGCATATGATAATGGTTTATGAAACAGGATAATAGGTATTGGGTCCGATGCTGTTGGGACTACGAAACCAAGTGGTAACAGAATTTAGAGCATGGCTGAACCATGAAGACTTAGCACGTGCCTGTGCTTCATAAAACTCAGCTTTAAGCATTTTTACTTTTACCACCACCATGTCTGAATCAAGAGTTAATCCTTGTCCTGCATCAGCTAAAACAGAATTGATTTCTTCCGGATCTGTAACAACCATTGCTTTTCCCATAATTTGTAAAAAGTAATCAACACCCTTTTTGAAATAATCCAGTCTTACCGGGAATTCTGTTTCAAAATCCATAAGATTTTTGTTTGGCTTCTTTACAAAAAACCATACATATCCGAAATCATCTACTTTAAGAGTAGTTACAAGTGAAGTAGGCAGCTTTAATACTGAATCGCTTAAATTAAAAAAGATGGCACTTCTTATAAGCTTGATTTTATCCTGTAAAAATGATAGTTGCTGATTTTGTTGAGTTCTTGTCATAGAGGTTTTGTTTTTTTGTTTGTTGTACTGTTATATATCCAAATTGAATACCACAAAAATTAGAATAGAGAAAGTGCTGACGTGGCATCGTATGTGTAAATTAATCTACAGACATATAGATAACAGGTAATTTCTATTGGCATTATTTTTACATAACTCCATTAGATTAATTTATTAAACTTTTTAACTATGGCAAAGAATACAAGAACTTCAAGTACAAAAAGAAGTGCAGCCAGTACAGCTACACAAGATGATCATTCTTTATTGCATGATCTTTTTTTAGATGAATTAAGAGATATTTATTGGGCAGAAAAACACTTAACCAAAGCATTACCAAAATTCAGAAAAGCTACAACCAATGAAGAGTTGGCTGCTGCTTTTGAAACACATTTAGGTGAAACTGAAGAGCAGATAGCACGTCTTGAAGAAGTTTTTGAGATGATGGAAGTTCCTGCCAGGGCAAAAAAATGCGAAGGAATGGAGGGTTTAGTAAAGGAAGGACAACAAATGATAGAAGAAACTCCAAAAGGAACATCTACACGCGATGCAGCTCTTATTATATCTGCGCAAAAAGTAGAACATTATGAAATTTCAGCTTATGGTAGTTTGGTACAATTAGCTAAAACTATAGGCAGAACTGATGTAGCTGATATATTAGCTGAAACATTAGAAGAAGAAAAAGCAACAGATCAATTGTTAACTGAATTAGCTATAAGCAGTATAAACATTGAAGCTGGAAATGAAGACGAAGAGGATGAAGAATAACATCCTTTCTATACTTTAAGAAAAAGTCAGGCATTATTGGTCTGACTTTTTCCTTTTAGAATCGTTACAAAAACAGGATCTATCTAATTAAAAACTTAAAATAGCTGCATTACCTGGGAACATTAAAAAATGATTGAAACGCAATTATCACATAAAGAGTTTTTAAAGATAGATAAGGACATGAGCCAGACTGCCAGGGTAGCTGACCTTATATATGTTTCGGATAAAGATGCAGGTATTTCAAGAGTAAAAAAAGGAACCGGCTTTGCCTATTTTTATAAAGATGAAGCTTTAAAAGATGAAATGCACCTTGAACGTATAAAAAAACTTGCAATTCCACCAGCATGGACAGATGTATGGATTTGTCTTAAACACAATGGTCATATTCAGGCTACAGGAATAGATGCCAGGGGAAGAAAACAATACCGTTATCATACATTATGGCATACACTGCGCAATGAAACAAAATTTCACAGGTTATATGAGTTTGGTAAGTTATTACCAGGGTTAAGATTAAAGTTGGAAAAGGATTTTGAAAGTAAAGAGTTGAGTGAGGAAAAGGTTTTAGCTACTGCTGTAAAATTAATGGAACGTACTTCTATGCGTATTGGTAATAATGATTATGAAAAATTATATGGCTCATACGGATTAACGACATTAAAAGATAAACATGTAAAAGTAAATGGGGCCAATCTTAGTTTTACTTTTACGGGTAAAAAGGGCATCACTCACAATGTTACCCTCACAAATAAAAAATTAGCAAAAGTTGTAAAAGCCTGCAGGGATATACCCGGTAAAGAACTTTTTCAATATATAGATGCTGAAGGTAACAGAAAGTCTATTGATTCAGGTAAAGTAAACCAATATATAAAGGATTGCACAGGTGGCGACTATACTGCAAAGGATTTTAGAACCTGGGCCGGCACATTAAATATTTTAGGAGCTTTTTGTTCTATAGGAGAAGCTAACTCTGACTCAGATTGTAAAAAAAATATAGTAGCTGCACTTGATGCTGTAAGTGAAAAACTGGGAAACACCAGGACAGTTTGTAAAAAGTATTATGTGCACCCGGGTATTATAAAAATGTATGAAGAAAAAAAGCTGGACAGATATTTAAAACAATTAGATCAAATAGAAGAACCTGATGGACAAACAGGTTATACTGATGATGAAAAAATACTTATGAAAATTTTAAAAGAATTGGTTTAATTCCAAGATTTTCCTCCTTTTGAGGCAACACGTTTTCTAGTTGCTTTACTTGCTGCTGCTAATCCCCGTTTTGTAGAACCTGATTTTGAAGTTCCTCCACCTGATGAGCTCTTTTACTCTTGGTTTTGGATGAAGATTTACCTTCTGATTTTTTAGATGCAGATTTGGTTTTCCCTCCGTATGATTCACTGAAATCTTTGGGTACCTTTTCCTCTTCTTCTCTTGCTTCTGATAGTCCAATGGCTATAGCCTGTTTTCTTAAAGTTACCTTTTTACCAGTGCTGTTTTCAATTTTCCTTCCTTCATTATGCATCGTTTTTTTCAACCTTCTTAGCGGCTCCTTTTGAATATTTTGCCATAACATTTATTTTATATTTTTTCTTAAAAAGTTTGTACCAGAGAATGCAGCTCCTTATGCCATTTGTTCAACAGGTATGATTTTTTAATCATTATAAAAAAATTTTTATGGAAAAAGAAAAAGTAACCAGTATACTTAATGATCTTATCAGAATCAATAATGATAGAATTTCAGGGTACGAAAAAGGTATAGACGAATTAAAACCAGAGGATGCTGATCTAACGGTTTTATTCCGTCGATATATACAGGAAAGCCGTCAGTTTGCTAATGACTTAACTCAGGAAGTTCAACGCCTAGGCGGTGATCCTGCGGATGGCACTACTAATTCCGGTAAAATTTACAGAGTTTGGATGGATCTGAAAGCTGTTGTATCAGGTAAAGACCGCAAAACAGTATTAGATAATTGTGAATTTGGAGAAGATGCTGCTCAAAAAGCATATGATATGGCTTTAAATTCTGATGCTGATTATGAGCCAACTTTAAGAGATATGATTGTAAGGCAAAAAGCTGAATTAAAGGTTGGACATGATGAAGTAAAGCGACTGAGGGATATGCATAAAGCAAATAGCTAAAATATATGATGATGAATTTTAAATAGTTACCTGTTGTTCTAATAGCAGTATCATCTTTAGCAGCAT
>JACDAZ010000045.1 GCA_013695175.1 Flavisolibacter sp.
ATCAAGTTCTGTATAGCATCAGCTTTTTCTTTATCCTTAATAGTATTAGCGTATATCCTTCTCACATTTGCTAAATCAGATTCCGTTAAATCTTTTCTGGCTTCTTGTTTTGTTAATTCCTGCTTTAGTAATTCAAGGTCTTTTTCTTCTTTAGATTGTGCTAAAAAATTAAAATATTCATTTACAAATTTTTTTCTTGAAGCTTCATTTGCAAATTCAAGCTTGTTGTGTTCTGCAGCCTTTTCAACATTCCGGCCCATGTCCCAAATGCCACCATAGCTGTTGTAAACCTGGGAAACACCATGATGTGCACCCGGTACCACCTTACCATTTTTATCGTATAGAAGTGTATAAAAACCTTCATCCTTATTATTCTCTTTTACTTCATCATTAAAAAAAGAAAAAAATACAGCTTTAGTACTGTCATTTGTTTTTACAGATCCTGTATACACGCCACCTTCTTTTTTTAAAGTCACAGATTTTGCAAGGGGCAATTTTCCTTCCAGCAGGTAAGCAATGGCTTCTACACCTTCTTTTCCCTGCAATGCTGTATTTCTGCTCAAAAATTGAATTTCAATGGAGGAACCGGCAACGGGTTTGGCTGGTTTCACTGTAAAATTTTCCTGGGCATATATATTGATAGATGTTAGCGTTACAAGTAAATAGAAAAGCTTTTTCATATAGAAGTTTTTTTAGTGGTCTTAAGTTATGGAAGGTAACAAATACCCTTGTTTTTTCCTTTGGTAATTGACAAATGGAAGCTATAAAGGGAGGAGTGATAAAGAGAGATGGTGAATGGCTGATTCTATATATGGTGTTTCTGGAGGATCAGGAAAAATAGTTTTTTATTCCCTGGTCGCCAATCCATGGGTAAGATATTTATCCTAATTTGTCTTTCTTAAACCATTTTTGCATGCATTTTAAATCACTATTGCTTAAAACAATTTCTTGTTTGTGCTTTCTTCACATTTATAATTCTTCAGGTGCGCAGGGCACAAGGCTCCTGCGGCAGCCAACGGTTGGAGGAAATTCAATTGTATTTGTTCATGCCGATGATCTTTGGATAGTAAATCGTGAAGGTGGTGAGGCACGAAGACTTACAAGTGCCATTGGTACTGAATCTAATCCACGTTTTAATCCGGATGGCAAGTGGATAGCTTTTACAGGACAATACGGGTGATACAACTTTGTGCCTCTTCGTGTATTATTGCAAATATGGTTCAAGAAAAAAGGCACAAGATTTAATAATAAACGTTGTGCCTCTTTGTGTTTTTGTGACTTCGTGGTTCAAACAAATAATAAAAATTATCCTCTCCTTAATATCACACCGCAACCAATCCTGTTACCTGAGTTACCTGCAGGTTGAGATGTATAATCATCAACTCCACTGTGGATAACAATGGTTTTATTTAAAATATCTTTTGATGCATCACCACCTATGCTCCATAGATTAGAGGTAATTTCTTTTTGAGCACGACCTTGACCATCAAGGTTTATATTTCCTATATCACCAGAGTGAAAACTACCCTGACCCCACTGACCATGATTGGTATTGGTTGGATTCCAGTGACCACCAGCATGATTACCCATGTCACCACAATCTCCATGCTCATGAAAATGTATTGCTACACTTTGATTGGCTTTTGTAGGAACTGTAATATCAAGCATCATTTTAACCTGCCCATCCTGTTGTTGGGTAAATTGCACAGTTCCATTTACAGTAGTATCGGTTTTAGTCCCACTTAATGTGGCTTCAGCCATTTGGTTACTCGTAGCAGTTGAAGTGGAGGTTGTAGATGTTGTGGTAGTATCTTCTCCTGTTGTGCTTGTGTTTGCATCGTCATTACAGGAGGTTGTAAAAAATAAAATCATTGCCGTTGTTGCAGCCAAACCTAATCTTTTCATAATCAAAATTTTTAGATGATAAAGTTAATGCATCAAAAAGCTTACCACGTAATAAACAAATATGCAAGAATTAAGGTTCAAGATTCAAGCTTTAAGGTTCAAGATTCAAGCTTTAAGGATCAAGACAGATCATTGATCCATTTCAATCTCCACCCTTATTGCTTTTAGTATTTGATAAATCAACAGAATTACAAACAAAGCTTAAACAACTTCAAAAATTTCCGGAACCTTTTCAGAATGATACTTTGCGAAGAGTCATCAATTAGTATATGATTTACCAAAACTGAATTGTTTCCTTACTCGGATAGACTTTTATTTTTTGCCCGTTGCTGCCCACAAAATCCCGGCATATATATGATCTAAGAAAGCAGCATCATTAAAACTGGCAGGTATATGTCCAAGTGCAGTATAGAAAGACCTTCCACCGTCATAGTTATGATACCATGCAAGAGGATGTAATGCTCCCATGCCTGATCCTTTGACCCTTCCCCAGTCAACATTAGGATTATATGAAGTTTCATCAACTCCCAAAATATAATTCAAGCCTGAAACTTTTTCGGGTCCGAATTCATATTGTTCATCGGTCCATAACCTGCCATTGGCAAAGCCTTGCAAACCGGGAAAGTTCGAATCTAGAACTTTCATTTTAGCTGTTTGTATTGGGGGATGGATAACAAACATTCTTCCCACAAGTTTTGTATACCATTCCCAGTCATATTCGGTATCTGATGCACTGTGTATGCCTGCATAACCTTTACCCGATTGTATATAACGCTCCATTACTTTTTGCTGTGCCGTGTCAAAAATATCTCCTGTGGTATGCAGGAAAATGATTACTGCAAATTGTTGCACGTACCTATCTGTAAAACCGGCAGGGTCTTCAAATATCACCACATCAAAATGATTTTTAACACCTAATTTTTGTATAGCTAAAAAACCGGCATGCTGTGCTTCATGATGCCAGCCTCTTGTTGTTGTTACCACCAGCGCTTTGAATTGTTTTTGTGCAGATGCATTATTGGATAATATTGCCTGAAGCAGTAATAAGAAGAAACAAATTTTTATCAGCTTCATGTTCTTTTTTTTTGAAAGTTATGAATATAGAATTTAAGAAAAAACAAGAGAAAAAGAAACAAGAGAAAAGAAACTAGGCACAAGGAAAGAGATACAAGAAATAATAAAGAGTCAAATATGATCTTGCCTAAAACAACCATTAAAAAAGGAGTGATAATAAAACGCTTTGCGATTCTTTGCAAATTCTTTGCGCCTTTTTGCGGTTTAAAATTAGATATAAAATTAACCGCGAAGTTCGCTGAGTACGCAAAGAAAATACATCGCAAAGAAAAACCTTTGTGCAACTTTCTGTCTTAGCGCCTTCGTGGGAAAAAAGAATTTTATACATTTATCAAAAACTATCCTCCGCATTCATGATCAGCAAAAAGTATACAGAACCTCTTATACTACTCGTGT
>JACDAZ010000152.1 GCA_013695175.1 Flavisolibacter sp.
TTCCTTTTCAATAGAAGGAAGATTCAAATGCTTAAACTCTTTATACCGCTTGGATGCCATAAGGCTGATGAGATTTTAAAAATGTGTGCAAAGGTAAGAAAACTGCGGGTGAGGGTAATTTAAAAACATCTAAATTTTACCCGTTAAGGTTCTATTTCGGAATGCTATTCTATTATAAACATCAATACTACTATAATAACCGCTAATAATGTTAACGCGTAATAATGCAAGTTCTTGTAATAGATTTCTCTCTTTTCATTTTCCTTCATCCTATACCTGCCAAATTGTATAAATGCAAACACACCTGTAATAAAACTGCAGGCAGCAAGAACTATAAGGATAGAAACCAGCAATTATATTTTTTTGCAATTTGAATAATTATTTTTTTGAAGCCACTGTAAAACTTTTTCACGTTGGTCGCCCTGAATGAGCACCTGACCTTCTTTTACAGACCCCCCGGTTCCACAAAAGTTTTTAAGTTGTTTTCCCAATTGTTCAAGATCATTTTCCTTCCCTATAAAACCATCAACAACAGTTACAGCTTTTCCGCCCCTTTGTTTGGTTTCAAGCCTGATCTTTAATTTTTGATGCTTGGGTTCAGGTGTTTCCTGTACAGTATCATCATTTTGCTGAAACTGGAATTGCGGATCTGTACTATATACAAAACCCCTTGTATCCGCTTTATTTTTTTTACTCATATTCTATATCATTAATGATCAGATGATAACTGCTTTTAAACTCAGATCAAGGCTTTGAGCCTGGTGAATTAAACTTCCGACACTAACATAATCCACTTCTGTTTCTGCATAAGCCTCAATGTTACCTAAATGAATACCACCACTTGCTTCTGTTTCAAAAGCTCCTTCAATTAAATCCACTGCTTCCCTCACTTTTGCAGGTTCAAAGTTATCAAGCATTACACGGAACACTTTGTTTCTTCCTACCCTTAATACTTTTTCTACATCTTTAATGGATCGCGTTTCAACTTCAATTTTTAATGCTGGTTTATAATTTTGTACATAATGCCATGCCCTTTCAATAGCTTTTTCTAATCCCCCACTATAATCTATATGATTATCTTTTAGCATGATCATATCATAAAGACCAAACCTATGGTTTATGCCTCCTCCAATACGTACCGCTTCTTTTTCAAGCAAACGGAAATTAGGCGTTGTTTTTCGGGTATCTAAAAGTTGCGTTTTAAATCCGTTTAATTTATCACTGTACTTTTTTGTTAGTGTAGCAATGCCACTCATACGTTGCATAATGTTCAGCACAAGTCGTTCGCATTGCAAAATAGTATGAACATAAGTTTCTAGTTCAAAAGCAGTATCACCTGCTTTCATTTCCTCGCCATCATTTTTGTATTTATTGAAAATTGCATTTTGCTTTTTGTATTTAAAAATTTTCTCCGCTATATCTAAACCAGCTAATATTCCATCTTGCTTGATTTTTAAAACTGCTTTGCCTTTTGCGTCAGCAGGTATACAGCAAAGTGTTGAATGGTCACCATCTCCAACATCTTCCTGAAAAGCTGCATCAACAAGCCTATACAACTTATTATCAAAATCTGTCATGGCGGCAAATTAAATAAAAACAGCAAGTGATGTTGTTGAAATAATTCTTATTCTCAACTTACTTGAATTTGACAAAAAGGTTTTGAGGATATTTAATTCTTAATATTTTCATTATGATTATAAACAAAAATGAAGTAAGGAGGGAAAGTTAAAAATCCTTCTGTCTGGGAATTTGGAAGTACTTTCTTGAGTACCGGCATTAACCATGCGGCTGTAAATAGAATGATTATTTTACCATCATCTTTTAAATGCAGTTTTACTTTTTCAAGAAATTCAGTTATTAACTCATTTTTATAAAATGAGAGTGGAATGGAGCTGATAAAATAATCAAGCTTAGAAAAAGGAGGTAAAACATCTTCAAAATTGAATATGCTTTCTTTTAAAACATTTAGTGAAGGAAAATTCTCTTTCAGATGATCACAGGAATCTTCATCTATTTCAAATGCATAATAATTCAACTTTTTACCAGAAATGTTCTTTTGTTGAATAGCATTAGTTATTTCACCTAAACCAGCACCTGCTTCAACTATTGATGTTTTTTCACTAAAAAATTCAACTTCATCTGCAATTTTAGTAATGACTCTGTCTGGTGTCTTTCTTATAGCTCCTGTTGAAAATAATTTTGGCAAATAGCTCATCCTTTCTTTTTTATATAATTAATACATCAAATGGCATGCTAAGCTGGTATAGTAGAAGCAAATGCCGTTTATAGGTTAAAAACATCTAAAACAAATCATTAAAAACGCAAACAAATTAAATAAAGGCACAGTTTTATTTGTATACTAATTACAATAAATCAAATTTTATGGCAAAGCAAATTAAAAAAGGTACAGGTCTGAATAATGTGAGTGAAACCTGGGACGAGAATGAAAGAAAACGAATTAGTGGTGATTCCGGGAGTGAAGATTTAACACGCTATAATACTTCTGAAGAAAATGATTTAGAGCAGGTGATTCATAAAGAAGCAGCAGAATATGATAATGAAAATAAAGAAAACAGGATTTTAGGTGGTGAAAGAGCTTCAGTAAATGATGAAGATTAACGTATGGACTAAAAAAAGCCCTTGTGGGGCTTTCTTTATTAGGTAATGTTAAGTTATGATGATTGAAATCTTATTTCTTTTACAAGCTGCTTACCATTTTTAGTTTTCATGAAAACAGTTGTCCTGTAATTACCGGCTTTGGTAGCTAGTGTTCCAATAGCAAACTGGCTGCCGCCATTGTCGCCTTTATGTTTTACTTCAAAACCACGAACTTCATTATTATTAAAAAAGTCCTGCAGTATAATAATAGCCTGAGATTTACTATAACTATCTGTTTTTGATGGTAAGGAAATTTCAATGTTATCATCAATATACCTGGCAAATTCTGTAGCATTCCCGGTACGTAATGCTGATATAACGTTATCTAACCCACTAGACGGTTTAAAAGCACTAACCGCAAAAAATAATACTGCACAGGTAATTGTTAAAATTGTTTTCATAATATAGTTATAATGTGCCTTAAGATCGAAAAATATGCCATAGAAAATTTAATAGTATTTACGAAGGTAATATAAACAAAACCTTGACGTTTTTATAGCTTTGCCCTATGAATCATATTTATGGTGTAAAGAAAAAGGTGATATTAATCATAATGGATGGATGGGGATTAGGTACAAATAAAGAAGCCGATGCTATTCAACATGCTCTCACGCCTTTTGTTTCCTCTCTTTATACAAAGTATCCCAACACTACTTTAACAACTTGTGGTGAAATGGTAGGTTTACCAGAAGGGCAAATGGGAAATTCTGAAGTGGGACATTTAAACCTGGGTGCAGGAAAAATTGTTTACCAGGAACTACAGCGCATTAATGTTGCTATAAAAGATGGAGAATTTCAGCAAAATCAGAAGCTGCTGAATTCAATTCAATATGCATTAAATAATAACAAACCACTCCATTTAATAGGTTTGGTGAGTGACGGTGGTGTTCATTCTCATATTAATCATTTGAAAGCCATAATAGATGTTTGTGCTGCAAAGGGATTAGCTGATGTATTTATTCATGCTTTTACAGATGGCAGGGATTGTGATCCCAAAAGTGGTTATGGATTTATTTATGATCTTGAAAAACATTTAAAACAAAAAGTAGGCAAAATAGCTTCTGTTAGCGGCAGGTATTATGCAATGGACAGAGACAACAGGTGGGAAAGAATAAAACTAGCCTATGATTGTATGGTAAAAGGTGAAGGTGAGATAGCTGCTTCGGCTCAAGAGGCAATTAAAGAATCATATAATCATAACTTAACTGATGAATTCATAAAACCTACACTAATTTTTGAAAATGGAAAACCTGTAGCTCTTATACAAAATGAAGATGCAGTTATATGTTTCAACTTCCGTACTGACCGCTGCAGGGAAATAACAAAGGCACTTACTCAAAATGATTTTCCTGTACATAATATGAACAAGCTGCACTTGCACTATACTACCATGACAGAGTATGACGCGACTTACCAGGATGTACATGTAGTGTTTGATAATGATAATTTAAATTTCACTTTGGGTGAAGTTTTAGCTTATAACGGTTGTACGCAATTACGTATAGCAGAAACAGAAAAATACCCGCACGTTACTTTTTTCTTTAGTGGCGGCCGGGAACATCCTTTTGATGGTGAAAAGAGAATTATGATCTCTTCTCCAAAAGTTCCTACCTATGATATGCAGCCTGAAATGAGTGCTTATGAAGTAACAGATGCACTTTTACCGGTAATTGAAGAAGGTGAAGTTGATTTTATTTGTCTTAATTATGCCAATGCAGATATGGTTGGTCATACCGGAATTTGGGATGCAGTCATTAAAGCAGTTGAAACAGTTGACGTATGTGTATCAAAAATTGTTACTAAAGCTTTACAAAAAAATTATACTGTTTTTTTAACAGCAGATCATGGTAATGCAGATTATTTAAAAAACCCTGACGGTTCACCGAATACGGCACATTCATTAAACCCTGTTCCTTTATTTATTATTGATAATAACTGGCAGGGTAAAATAAAACCGGGAAAACTGGGCGATATAGCTCCTACTATCTTAACTTTTATGGGACTTAATATTCCACCCGAAATGACAGGCGAAATACTAACCTGCAACTAATGAGAATTTTTATACCTGTATTTATATCTTTTTTTTGCAGTACCATTATATCTGCACAAGATTCCATTCCTCAAAAAAATCTTGAAGAAGTAATTATATATTCTAACAAATTTGCTGAACGTAAAAAAAATCTTGCACAAAAGATTGATGTTATAGCGCAGAGACAAATTAATTTACTTAATTCTCAAAACACCGGTGATCTTTTAGTTAATACAGGTAATGTTTTTGTTCAAAAAAGCCAGCAAGGAGGAAGCAGTCCTATCATCAGGGGTTTTGAAGCCAGCAGGGTTTTATTAGTAGTAGATGGCATCAGGATGAATAATGCAATTTACCGTTCCGGTCATTTGCAAAATGTAATAACAGTTGATCAAAATATGCTTGAAAGGATTGAAGTTTTATACGGACCAGCATCTACTTTATATGGCAGTGATGCTTTGGGAGGTGTTGTTCATATGCGAACCAAACAACCAAACTTATCGGCAACTGATAAATTATCAGTTAACGGTTCTGCATTTGCAAGATATAGTTCAGCAAATAAAGAAAAAACGATGCATGCAGATGTAAGCCTTGGCGGCAAAAAGTTAGCCTGGCTTCAATCTTATAATTTAAGTGATTTTGATGACCTAAAAATGGGATCAAATTATCATGAAATGTATCCGGATTTCGGAAGGCGCTCTTCATATATAACAACAGTTAATGGAATTGACAGTATAGTAACTAATGATGATGATCGTATTCAAAAATTTTCAGGATACAAACAATGGGATGTTACACAAAAATTATTATATCAGCAAAACCAAAATGTTTCCCACCTGCTTAATGTACAATTTTCAAATTCTTCTGATGTACCACGTTATGACAGACTACAGGATATAAGAAATGGTAATTTAAGATTTGCTGAGTGGTATTATGGTCCGCAAAAACGTGAGTTAGCCGCCTATGAACTTACTATAAACGAAACAAACATCTTTACCAATATCAGATCTATTATAAGCTATCAACATATACAGGAAAGCAGGCACCAAAGAGAGTACAGGCAATACACAAGACATGACAACAGGTTTGAAGACCTGAGTGTTTGGGGTGCAACTTTAGATGCAAGAAAGCTTTGGACCAAACACGAGTTGACTGTGGGTGCTGATGCACAATTAAATGATGTAAAATCAACAGCATTTAGAAAAAATATTTTTACAGGAGAAACTTTTGCATTAGATACAAGGTATCCAAATGGTAAGAATAAAATGAACTATTTCGGAATATATGCACAGCATATTTATAAGATGAATGAGGGTAAAATTGTCTTTAATGATGGTATTCGTCTGCAAACAGTAAGCTTACATTCTGCCATAAAAGATAATACAATTTTCAACCTTCCTTTTTCTGAAATAAAACAAAATAATACGGCAGTAACGGGAAACTTTGGATTGATATTTATGCCTCAAAAAAACTTGAGAATGCATGCAAGTTTGTCATCAGGGTTCAGGGCGCCTAATGTTGATGATGCAGCAAAAATATTTGAATCCAATACTGCGTCAAGACAGGTTATTGTTCCAAATGCGCAATTAAAACCAGAATACACTTACAATATTGATCTTGGTATTACCTCATCTTTAGCATCAATAATAAAAGTTGAAGCCACAGGATTTTATACTCTTTTTAAAAATGCCATTGCCCTGGCACCGGCACAATTTAAAAATGCAGATTCAATACTTTATAATGGAATAATGGTAAAAGTATTTTCTTCTCAAAATATCAATAAAGCTTTCATCTATGGCTTTAGTTCTAATCTGACTATCGATCCATTTAAAAATTTGAGATTTTTTTCTACTATAAGCTATACCTGCGGAAGATTAAAACCCGGTGCAGGTGGTGAAGTACCATTAGATCATATTCCACCTTTGTTTGGTAAAACTTCTATAGAATATGATAATAAAAAAATGCATGCTGATTTTTATATCCTTTATAATGGATGGAAGCGCCTGAGGGATTATAATCCAAGTGGTGAGGACAATGCTCAATATGCTACTCCTGATGGCACACCGTCCTGGATGACTTTAAATTTTAAAACATCTCTGTACTTTAATGCTGGCTTTACATTGCAAACCGGGATAGAAAATCTATTAGACAGAAATTACAGGCATTTTGCTTCCGGCTTTTCTGCTGCCGGCAGAAATTTTATACTGGCTTTGAGAGTAAACTTTAAAAAAGAAAATTAAATTCAAAGGCAGGAAAAGGGAAATTATCAAATTTTATCATTTATTTTTTTGATCATGCAGCAGTTGCCTTAAAAAATTGTCTAAATTTAAGGCAACCCACACGAAGTATTTATGACAGAGGAAGCCCTTTTACAAGGCTGTTTGAAGAACAAGGCTACAGCCCAACGTGAGTTATATACTAAGTACAGTGTCAAAATGTTGCCGGTGTGTTACAGGTATGCTCATAATAGAGAAGATGCCGAAGACATGTTGCAGGAAGGTTTTATAAAAGTGTTTTCACAGATACACACTTTTGAAAGCCGTGGTTCGCTGGAAGGATGGATAAGAAGAATAGTAGTGCATACTTGCATTAATATATTGAAGAAGAATAAAAAGTTTAATGATAGCGTAGACCTGATTCATGCTACTTCACTACAAGTTCGGGAAGAAAATATTCCATCCATTATCCAGGCAAAACAAGTTATTGAGTGTATAAGAATTTTACCATTAGGTTATCGAACGGTACTGAATTTATATGCTATTGAAGGTTATTCGCACCGTGAAATTGGAAATATGCTGGACATTGAAGAAAGTACCAGCCGCAGTCAATACACAAGAGCGAAAGCCATGTTAGAAGATATTTTGATTAAAAAACGAATTATTAATAAACCAAAAGATGAGCAACTATTTGCTGCATCCGGAAGACATTGATCCAAAACCCTTAATTGCTGGATGATATGCAGAGAAATTATAACAATGAAGATTTTGAGCAATTTCTAAAACAAAGCGCCGACAGTTATAGAATGCGACCTTCGGATAAAGTTTGGAAAGGAATTTCTAATAGTTTATCTGAAAGACGCAGAAAAATTGGCTTTACAACCGGAGGTTTTTTAGTGATAGCCTCTATACTCGGTTATTTTCTAATAGATACATCTAAAAATATTGCTCTCCCTGAAGCTTCTGCACAAGTGGAATTGAATTCTAACTCTGCAACTAATGCAGCTTCTGCAAATAAAAATAATACTGAAGCACCGGTTATTTCTATCGCAAATAAAAAGTCCACTGAATTTGCTATATCGCAAAACCAATTAGCTAAAGTTGTTCCCTTGTATGATCAACCTGCTTTAATTCTTTCAAAAGAAGAGAATGAGTTGTCAGCAAGCCAAATTCCTGTTGATGAAAGTTCAACAGAAGTTGAATCCGCCGCTTTTAATGCAACTATTATAGATTCTGAAATAGAAGCTGAAACTGAGGGAAATAATGAACCAGCCACTTTACCGGCAGTAGACAAAGAAGAACTTCCATTGAGTATAGAAAGTGTTACTAATTTATATGCAAAAGGTAAGCGAAATAATCTTTCACTGCAGTTTACTTTTACACCCACTGTATCTTATAGAAAATTAAGTGAGAATAAAGACAATTTGCGTTCTTTACCTCAAAACACCACTGCATATAATATTAATAATGCAGTTACACATAAACCCGATATTGGTTTAGAAGTTGGTTTGGCATTGAAATATGAGTTAACAAATAAAGTAAACTTAAAAGGCGGCTTACAATTCAATATGAGTCGTTACGATATTAAAGCATTTAGTACCCCGGCAGAAGTAGCTATGATTGCATTAAGCAATCGTAATACCAATACTGTAGCTATTCATAATTCTGTAACCAACATCAGGAACTTTAATGGCACTGATCCGGATTGGTTTCAAAACCTATATTACCAGCTATCTGCACCGGTTGGTTTGGACGTATTTTTAATTAATGCAGGCAATGCCAGGTTTGGCATAGGTGGTACATTTCAACCTACCTATATTATGAGCGACAGGGCTTACCTTCTTTCAAGTGATTATAAAAATTATGCTTTAGTTCCCTGGTTAACCAGGAGGTGGAATATGAATACAAGTTTTGAAACTTTTGTAAATTATTCAACAGGTAAACTACAATGGCAGGTTGGTCCTCAGGTAAGGTACCAGATGCTATCAAGTTTTGCATCAAAATACCCTGTTAAGGAAAATCTTTTCGACTTCGGCTTAAAGGTCGGCGTGTCGCTTTCCAATTCCCAATAGCCAGCCTAATTGCTTTTGGTCCCGCTTTTTAGCGGGATTTTTTATTTTGAGCACCTTAATTTTAGCAGATGAAAAATTGGTTCATATATAGTATCATAATTACAATAGCAGCTTGTAAAGGGAGTGATAAAGAAGAAGAAAATAATGCAGCTTTTTTTCCCGTTTCATCTTTTATAAAAAGCCAGGTGGCAGATGTAGATAGTTCTGTATATCCAATTTACAAAATTGAAACTGTAGCCGGAAGAAGTGATTCAGGATATATTTCTAAAGATGAATTTAAAAAATATACCAACGATTTCCTGGATATGCCCGATATAACTCAAAAGAAATGGAAAGGAGATTATATTGAATCAAAAGTTTTTGATGATGCTTTGAACAGCGTGATCTTAAGCTACAACCTAAAAGATGAAAAAGATAATGCTGAAGTAAGGAAACAGGAAGTTATTATAGAACCAAACCAGGATGCTGATGACAAGGTTAAAACAATAATTATTGATAGAATATCCGGTAGTAAAAATGATCTTGTCAGAAAGCATCTGCTTTGGCAGGTAGACAAAAGGTTTCAAATTGTTACCATCTCAAATAATGATAATAAAGAAAGAGTTCATACCGTGAAGATTTTTTGGAAGGATATTCCTGTAGCCAAAAATTGATATAGTTCCTGATGACCCAAGCTGATTTTCAAAATATTGGGGGTACGCTACCTCCGTTACCCGGCATATATAAATATTATAATGCCAATGGTAGTTTATTGTATGTAGGTAAAGCCAAAAACATAAAAAAAAGAGTTGCATCGTATTTTTCTAAAACCCTCACAAATTATAAAACCTATGAACTTGTTAGAAGAATTGATAAGATAGAATTTACTATTGTTAATTCTGAGCAGGATGCTTTTTTACTGGAGAACTCACTCATAAAACAATTCCAGCCGCTCTTCAACATTAATTTAAAAGACGATAAAACTTACCCTTACATCGTAATTAAAAATGAACCTTTTCCAAGAATTTATTTAACCAGGCAAAAATTGGATGATGGCTCTCAATATTTTGGGCCTTATACATCTGTTGGTAAAGTAAGAGACTTATTGAATTTTATAAAGAACACGATTCCTTTGCGCACCTGTCCATTAAACTTACTTGAAAAAAATATTGCAAAAGGAAAATTTAAAGTATGCCTTGAATACCATTTACAAAATTGCAAAGGTCCTTGTGAAGCCTTACAATCTGCAGATGATTACAATGAAAATATAGCGCAGGTTAAAAACCTTTTAAGAGGAAATCTTTCTCCGGTTATTCAGCATTTTAAAATAGAAATGAAGAAGCATGCAGAAGCCATGGAGTTTGAAAAAGCAGGTTTGGCACATAAAAAAATAGAATACCTGGAGCAGTACCAATCAAGATCAGTTATTACAAATAGCAATACACACAGCATTGATGTTTTTTTTATACAAAAAGAAGATGATCTTGTTTATGTAAACTACCTGATGGTAGAAAACGGTACCATTATTCAAACCAAAACTTTAAAAGTAGAAGCCCACCTTGATGAGACACAGGAAGAAATCCTGGCTTTTACCATTGGTCAATTAAGAACAACTTTTCAAAGTAAGGCCAAAGAACTTGTTTTACCTTTTGAAATAGAATATACAGAGCCTGATGTAGAATTAACTATACCTAAAGGAGGCGATAAGAAAAAATTACTTGATCTGGCAGCCAAAAATGTAGCGTATTACATTAGGGATGAAAAAAGCAAAGATTCCAGGTATGCAGACCAGGCGAAAACAAATCTTCTTTTAAAAATCCAGGAAGATTTGCAACTGACAGAGGTACCTGTACATATTGAATGTTTTGATAACTCGAATTTGCAGGGAAGCTACCCTGTATCGGCTATGGTTTGTTTTAAAAATGCTGAACCAAGCAAAAAAGATTACCGCCTTTTTAATGTAAAAACAGTTGAAGGTATAAATGATTTTGCCTCAATGAAAGAAGCTGTTTATCGCCGCTATAAAAGGCTCACACTTGAAAATGCAAGTTTACCGCAACTGATTGTTATTGATGGTGGTAAGGGACAATTAAATGCAGCTAATGAAGCTATAGAAGAATTGAATTTGCAAGGTAAATTAACCATGATAGGCCTGGCAAAAAATGAAGAGGAGATATTTTTTGTTGGCGATAAAGAATCCCTGAAGCTTCCTTACGATAGCGAAAGCCATAAATTTATCAGAAGAGTCCGTGATGAAGTACATCATTTTGTCATCAACTTTCACAGGAAAAAAAGAAGTAAAGGCACTTTTAAAAATAACCTTGAAGAAATAAGAGGCATAGGAAGCCATACTGCCAACCAGCTTTTAAAAGCTTTCAGGTCTGTAAAAAATATAAAAAATCAACCATTGTCAGAACTTTCAAAAGTAATTGGACCGGTAAAAGCAAAAATTATCAGAGCTTATTTTGATGCTGAATTAAACCAGGCAACCCCTGAAAAAGAAATGGGGCCAGGATAAAAATCCAGCCCCGTTGTAAAATCCAATATCCTATGAAAAACCGAGGTAAAAGTAAAGTATTTGACTGATGAAACCAGAGTATTACTTTACTAAATATTATTATAAAAGGAAATAATTATAAAAAAATCCCGCCGCAGCGGGATCAATATTTTTAATATGACCAAAGATCTTGTTCATAATTAAATATCTTCTCTTTAATATTTTCACCTTCTAATAAAGCGAGAATGGGATCTCTCATCATCTGCCTAACCGTTCTGTTAGCGGCATTATCAAGTGTAGATTTTGTAATATAACTACTGAACATACGGCTTTCAAATAACTCTTCCCATGTCATACGTCCGGTTCCCATATTTTTAGGATTGTAAACCTCGTATTTTGCTAACATAGGTCTTAAGTCTGGATAGTATACCCAAAACATTACTGTACTACCTCTTTCTGTACCATTTGGATTGAAAAGAGTTTTAAGAGGAGCTATACCTAATATTCTTACAAACATTCGGCTTGCTTCACGGTCAAAAACCCACTCTTCCTTTATTCTTAATTTAACTACTGTTTTAGGATCAAAGCTTGCCCTGGTAACCACATATTCTACAACCTTACTTGGGTCGTCAATATCTGTTCTTGCAACAGTATCTGCACTACCGGTAGTTAACTGACCTATTTCTGTTAATGCCATTGGTGTAGTAAATCGCTCATCACCAAAAGCTGTTACTTCTCCGCTATTTACGGCTTGTAAAAGCATATTGATAAAGATCTGGCTGCCATTATCATCATCAGCTTCATAACGGAATGGAGCATTTAATTTTTCACGTAAATCAAGTTCACGCCAAACTTTCTCAGCATACAAGGCATCATCCCAACGCAGGTGTTCATAATCCAGGGGTGTACGGTCATTAATCCCTGTTTTGTCTGTAGCGTTATCATTTCTTAATGATTTCTTGGTGCTGTTATCAAACTCACTTGTAGAGTCAACCCTGATAGGAATATTTCCATAGGGATTGTAACCCGAAGGCTGAGTTGTATTGTTATTCTGTTGTTGCGGTTGCTGCTGGGCAGGCTGAGTACCATCTGTTCTGCGGCGTGGAGCTCTTTGAGCAGATGCTTCAGAAATTGCCAGTGACAAAATTCCTGCAAACAAGCTGATTTTAATGATACGGCTTTTCATTGTCGACCTTTTATTTAATGTAGTAAACTAGTGATGGTAATCTTCTGCTTCTTCCATCAGGACCCATAGCTCTGATATTGTCTATTGTTACTAAACGTCCTGGTTTCATATTTCTTATAATCTGCTGTGCTTTCGGGCTCCAGGTATTTCCTGTACATGGGGCTTCGTCAATATCGCCATCATCATTATCTGATGTAAGTGTAAAACCTGTTACTGAATATTTTAATTCAAATGGAAAATCCTTAATGTAAGCACCAACACCACCCTGCGCTCTGAAAGAACCTGCATTTACATTTTCACCTGATGCCCAACCACCTACTGTAGCTACAGGATCAGGAATGGTACGCACACGGAACTGTGAAGCACCGGCTACTTTACCATCAACAGACACTGTGATACGTGTATCATCAGAAATACTTCCAACACGTGCAATATATTTACCGGGACCTACTTTAGTTAAAGAACCACCACCACCTGAAATAGATGCCTGTACTCTGTCATCACCACCACCACTGGCAGCAATAGATACAGGATTATCAACTCCTATATAAAGTACATTCATTTTATCAAGAGAGATAGCTGCATTAGCTTGTCCTACGGTATATTCAACATTTTTTGTAATGGTTTGAGTTTTACCTTCCTGGTCAACATACCTGATATTGACAGGAATGGAATGTTTGCCAATAGTTCCACCCGGTATTTTTATACGGGCAGCACCATCTTCACCAAGTGAAGCATTTTGACCATTAATAGAAATCTGAGGTTGAGCTGCTTTACTGAAAGCACCAACACCCGCCATAATTTCTATTTCCTGACCAGGCATTACATAATTAGAGCTTTGACCTACAATAGCTGTATAGGTATCAAAACGAACAGCTACTTTTCCAACTTGCTCGTGAGCAAAAGCAACTACTTTATTTTCTGATGTCTTCACATCATTTTGAAACTTAGTAAGAATGGTAGTGGCTGCAACTGCAGGTACCATGTGGAAATAAGCTAGCTCCCATGTATTGTTACTCTTACTTTGAACAGCAGGCATGGCAGTATTTACTTGTAATGTATGCTGAAACTCCTGGGCTATTAAAGGATCAATGGCTAATAATTTAGCTTTATAATCTTCTAACTTGGCCTTCAATTTCACACCTTCTTTTTCAGTAAGCATAATCCTGGTTGCAATATCAAGGTTCTCCATCTTAAAAGATGAATCTCCATTTTTTGCAGGATCAAAATCAGCTTCCTTTAATATTCTTTTCTTAAGAACATCAATATAGTCATACATATCTTTACTGAGAGCCTGTGCCTGCTGTGCTTTAGGTAACCATACGGTTGCCCTTGCGGCCGAAGAAGGATCAGTAGTTTTTTCTAACAGGGATGCCAGTATGGTTTCAGTAGACTGATTAATAGTTCTATTGGTACTGGTTAAGCTGTTGTCTACGGTTTTAAAGGCGTTCAGAATCTCCGCTGATACATTTAGTGCTAACATGGCTGTTAACACCAGGTACATCAGGTTGATCATTTTCTGCCGCGGCTCTTTAGGTAGTGCCATAAAATATCAAGTATTTGGATCTTTTAAATTTGGTTTGGTTTTTCATTGAACACTTAACTACGTCCCTGCATGGCAGTTAACATATTGCCATATACATTATTCAGGCGACCTAAGTTATTAGCCAGGTTTCCTATTTGTTCCTGAACACGCTTAGCATCTTCAGCACTGTTGTTCATGACAGCCGCTGTTTCTGATAATTTACCATAGAACTGATTTAATGCTTTCAGGTGGTTGTTACTTTCCTGAAGTTCCAATTCATATATAGTGTTCAAAGAAGAAAGATTTTTTGTTAACACCTGAACCTGGTCGTGGAAAATACGGGCACCATCAGAAGCGGCATTGAAAGCGCCAACTGAATTAGCGGCACCTACATAAGCATCCTTAACCTGAGTTAAAGCTTGTGTTACTTCTTTAGTTCTTTGCGTATAATCACCAGTTACTGCTACCACATCAGCAATCTCGCTCATGTTAGTAATAGTAGTATTCAGCTTTTTGAAACCTTCTCCTAACCTGTTTAAGTTAGCAGGAGTAATATCTGCTTCCATTAAAGCTTTATCTAAAGCACCGGTAGCATTAGGTGTTGAAACTGTAAGTTCTTCTCTATGACTGGCATCGGCTACAGCCGGATATCTTAAATATAATATACCATAAACAAGGAATACAACGGCTTCAGTTGTTAAGCCTATTTTTAACCACATGTCCGCATCTGGTTCGTGCAAGATTTTACGTAAAGCACCCCAGATTACTATTGCCGCAGCAATTGAAACGAACACGTCAACGATTTTGCCTACTTTAGGAGGAATAGCAGCTGCCATAAGATATTTTTTTTAAGTGGTTGGTTATTGAAGATTAAAGACGATAGAGAAGGCAACTTTATTGTTATACAAAATTGCCATACTCTGATTTAATATTTTATTTAACTATTTACGTTTTGTTTGTTGTGCAGGTAAATCAATAATGGTTCTGAAACCAATGTAAGATTTAGTTGAATCCTGGTACTCATAAGTACGTGTACCGGTCTGCAAATAATAACCTACATCTTTCCAGCTTCCACCACGAAGTACTTTACGCTTCATTTTCGGAGGATCGGAATCCTTAGCATTCCAACGAATATCAGGGTTCATGTCGTGCTGGAATGTGTAAGAACCTTCATAGAAAATTGATGATGTCCACTCTGCTACGTTTCCCGACATACAATATAAACCAAAGTCATTTGGCCAATAAGCATCTGCACGTACAGTATAGAAACCACCATCTTCAGGATAGTTACCACGGCCAGGTTTAAAGTTAGCCAGTAAGCAACCTTTCTTGTTTCTCAGGTAGTAGTTACCCCAGGGGAACATAGATTGAGAACGTCCGCCACGGGCAGCATATTCCCACTGTGCTTCTGTTGGTAACCGGAAGTCAGACTCCTGAACCCTTCCTTTTGAATCAAGCCATGAATTAAGATAATGTGTTCTCCACTCGCAGAAAGCAGCTGCCTGTAACCAGTTTACACCAACAACAGGGTAGTTACCAAATGCGGGGTGAGAATAATATCTTTTTGTCATGGGCTCATTGTAAGAGTAGGAGAAGTCTCTTATCCACGATAGAGTATCAGGATAGATACGAACATCTTTTTTTACAATGAATGTAGATCTTGGCTTTCCTGCATTCTCTCTTTTTGCTGCTTCTTTCAAATCAAAAGTTTCTGAATGAAAGATCAGTTTAGAAGCATCGATCTCTTTTTTACCAAAGATGCGGTCTTCCGGAGACAAGATAAGATCGGTTTGACCAAGTTGCTCAACAACTTTTGGATCATTCCATTTTAAAGTTTTCATTTTCGCCCAGTCAACAGATTCAATACCATCAGAGCCGCTTTTTACATAACCTAATCTTTTGGCTGCGATAGAATCGCGAACCCAGGTTGTAAACTGGCGATACTCATTGTTGGTAATCTCTGTTGCATCCATCCAAAAGCCACTGATGGATACAGAACGGTTTCGTGCACTAAAGGCATAAGCAGGATCTTCATCGCTGGGACCCATGTGAAAAGTTCCCTGGGGAATGTATACCATCCCGGGAGGCTTGGGCATAACATAACGATTGCCAGGAGCAATTCCATGCAACTGACCATCATTAGGCAGACCTCCGCCTTTGTCTTTTCTGAAGCTACAACTAGCAAGAACCAGGGTTACAATTGCCAGCAGCGGTAAATATTGGTTTTTCATTTTCATACTAAAGGGTATTGGGCAAATATATGATTTTGAAATAATGGACACCACAAGGTTAAAATTATATTTTTTCATTTGCAATAGCCGGAACTGGCGTACCAGTAAAAACGGTACCACGTTCCTTTTATTGTATTTACGCTAATTATTTTGACCAGCAAGGGTTTGCAACTCTTTCAGCGTATCAACCGGTTGCAAACATTCGTAATTTTTACAGAGAAAAAAGCGTGTTTGTTCGTAACTATTTTTTTGTGCTAACAGCGGAAATTCCTGATTTTCACTCTTTGTTGACATAACAACTTTATGCGGAATATAAACCTGGAGTAATGCTTTTAATTTTTTAAAGGCATCCTTGCCTACAACAGCAATTTCATTTGTACTATAAACCTTTTCCATCAGCACCGAAAGCCACACTCCAAATGAAGTAGGATATTTCACTGACATTTCAAGCAATCCTTTAATCATTTTTTCGCTTTGGTCTGCCCAATCCCGCTGATCAAATAAAATGGAAAGATGATGAAGGTTTAATGCCATAACCGCATTGCCCGAGGGAGTGGCTCCATCATATATCTCTTTCTTTCTCAAAAGAATATCTTTTTGAAATTCTGGTGTATAAAAGAAAAATGGCGAATTATCATCTCTAAAATATGTAAACAGCTTTGAGGTTAATTCTTTTGCCTTTATTAACCACGTGGTATCTGCTGTAATAGTTTGTAACTCAATTAAAGCCGATATTAAATAAGAATAATCATCTAAAAAACCATTTATGGTGGTCTTTCCCTCTTTATAGTTGTGATATAATAAATCATCCTTGATAAAATTCTTTAATAAAAAGTTCATATTGTTGACAGCCACCTCTTTGTAATGTTCATTGCCTGTGGCAGCATAAGCGTAAGAATATGCTTTATTCATTAAGGCATTCCATTCAAGTAACATTTTATCATCGAGCATGGGTCTTATCCTGGAACTTCTTCTTTCAAATAGCTTTTTCTTACTTTCCTATAATAATTGATTTAGTGCATCTTTAGAAATATTATTATTCTGTGCAAATAGTTCCAACGGTATTTTAACTCTGGGAATATTTTTATGTTCCCAATTTCCATGTGGACTTATATCATAAAATTTGATGAAGAGGTCACTATTTACACCTAATATTTCTTTTACTTCTTCATAGTCCCAAACATAAAATTTTCCCTCTACTCCTTCACTATCAGCATCGAGTGAGCTATAAAATCCGCCATCGGGGTGCATTAATTCCCTTTCAATAAAGTCCAGCGTTTCGGTTACTGTTTTTTTATATTTCTCTTCTCCCGTAAGCTGGTATGCTTCAGAAAGAGCTGAAATCAAAAGTGCATTATCATAAAGCATTTTTTCAAAATGCGGAGCAAGCC
>JACDAZ010000153.1 GCA_013695175.1 Flavisolibacter sp.
TAAAATGTCGAATGGCTGCAGCAACCGGCCAGGCAGCAGCATCTCCTAACGGACAAATAGTATTTCCCTCTATTTTACTTTGTATATCCCAAAGCAAATCTATATCACTCATATTTCCTTTTCCATATTCAAGGTTGTGCAATATCTTTTCCATCCAGCCAGTTCCTTCACGGCATGGCGAACACTGTCCACAACTTTCATGTCTGTAAAAACGGGCAAGGGTGTATGTATGTTTTACCACGCACTGATCTTCATCCAGTACAATAAAACCACCTGAACCCATCATAGAACCTGAAGGAAAACCACCATCAGCAAGACTTTCATAAGTCATCATCCTTGTCTCGCCTTTGGTTGTTTTTAGTAAGAGATTAGCCGGTAAAATAGGAACTGATGATCCTCCGGGTATACAAGCTTTTAATTTTTTTCCATTTGGTATGCCTCCGCAATATTCATCACTATAAATAAATTCTTCAACTGAAATATTCATTTCTATTTCATAAACACCTGGTTTATTAATATTGCCACAGGCCGATATTAATTTGGTTCCTGTTGATTTTCCTATTCCAATCTTAGCATATTCATCACCACCCATTTGTATAATAGGAACAACAGCAGCTAAGGTTTCAACATTATTAACCACGGTAGGAGCATCATATAAACCACGTATTGCAGGAAATGGAGGTTTAATCCTGGGATTGCCTCTCTTACCTTCCAGTGATTCCAGCAAAGCGGTTTCCTCACCACATATATAAGCACCTGCACCACGATGAACATATATCTGGCAATTAAAACCCGTTCCTAAAATATTTGTTCCTAAAAACCCTGCTTTGTTTGCTTCATCAATGGCTTGCTCCAAAATATCAATTATCCATACATACTCACCCCGGATATAGATATATGTTCTCTCTGAACCCAATGCAAACGATGTAATGATCAATCCCTCAATTAACAAGTGGGGATGAAACTCCATGAGATAACGATCCTTAAATGTTCCCGGTTCACTTTCATCTGCATTACAAACAAGATAACGTGGAACTCCTTCGGGTTTGGCCAGGAAACTCCATTTCATTCCCGTTGGAAAACCTGCACCACCACGTCCACGCAGCCCGCTTTTTTTTACTTCCTCCACAATATCTGCTTCACTCATTTTTACTGCTTTTTCCAAAGCAGTATAACCACCATGTTTGCGGTAGGTATCATAGTAGCGAATACCTTCAATTTGTACCTGTTCTATTAATAATTTTCTACCCATTTCAATCAAAATAAAATGAAGCTATCAAAGCTTCGTACTTTGCCTGGCCACCAATTGCCAACCTCTCCCGGTTTTTAACCACACATTCAATACATGTAATTTTAAAGTTGCAGGTTTGCCGTCTAAAATGTAATTAATTTCATCTGTACTACGCACAGTTCCCCAATCAGGACCTACAGCCCATATTACATTTTTATGTTCAATTTTTTTATAAGCCAATTTACCATTGTAAAGGTCTTTAATAATATCACCTTTTGTTTCCACCCACCCATTTGAATGTCCATAACTGACATCGTTATGCAACAACTGTTTTAGTGTTACCGTATCCTTTTGTATAAGAGCTTTATCTAATTTTATTGCTGCATCCTTTAGAAAGGATGTTTGTGCAGAAACTGTTGTTGTAATAAATAACGCAAATACTATAAATATTTTCATCTAATTATTTTGAATGGCATTATTACGGCACTCCTCAATGATGCTGTCTACTTTTTCGGGCGTTAAATGTTCTTTATAAAATTTACCAAATTGCATCATAGGTGCATAACCACAGGCTCCCAAACATTCTACTGTTTTTAAGGTAAATAAACCATCTGTTGTGGTTTCACCTACACCTATTCCTAATTTTTCTTTTATATATTCTATTATTTGATCACTGCCATTTACCATGCAGGGACCTGTTTGACAAACTTCAAAAAGATACTTACCTACAGGTTTTAAATTGTACATGCTATAAAACGTTGCAACTTCATACACCTCGATAGGCTTAAGCTGAAGTAATTCGGCTACATGGTCCATAGCCTCCACACTTAACCAACCATTATTATCTTCCTGTGCAAGATGCAATACAGGTAATATTGCACTTTTTTGCTTACCCTGTGGGTATCTTTCAATTATCTTTTGTACCTGTTTTAATCTATCTTCTGAAAATTTCATTTATACAAAGTGTATCTAAAAATCTATTTTGTCATAACTATTTACGCATCCATTTCACCTGCTATCAGGTTCAAACTACTCAACACTACGATGGCATCGCTTAACATACTGCCTTTGATCAATTCTTCATATGCCTGGTAATAAATAAAACAAGGTCTTCTGAAATGTAATCTATAAGGTGCTCTGCCACCATCACTTATTAAATAAAAACCAAGTTCCCCATTACCTCCTTCTACGCAATTATAAAGTTCTCCAGGTGGTATATCAATCTCACCCATAATAATTTTAAAATGGTAGATCAGTGCTTCCATCTTTGTATAAACATCTTCTTTCTTTGGCAGGTAATATTCCGGAACATCAGCATGAAAAACAGTAGCCTCTTCACCTTTAATATCCTGAACCTTTTCATAAGCCTGCCTGATGATACTTATTGATTCCCACATCTCCTGGTTACGAACCAAAAATCTGTCATAGCTATCGCCTGTAGTTCCGGTAGGTATTTCAAAATCAAAATCCTGATAACTGCTATATGGAGTATGTACACGCACATCATAGTCTACACCTGCAGCTCTTAAATTTGGTCCTGTAAAACCATAATTTAAAGCCCTTTCTGCACTTATTGGTCCTGTGCCTATTGTTCGTTCCATAAATATGCGGTTGCGAACAAATAGATTTTCAAATTCTTTCAAAACAGCAGGAAATTCTTTTAAAAATCGCTCCAGTTTTTGAAAGGCAATATCATTAAAATCTCTTTCAAAACCACCAATTCGTCCAATATTAGTCGTTAATCTTGATCCGCATACTTCTTCCCAAATTTCATAGATAAGTTCACGGTATTGCATAACATATAAAAACCCTGTAAATGCTCCTGTATCTACACCAATAACCGAGTTACAGATTATATGATCCCCAATTCTTGCCAGTTCCATGATGATCACACGTAAATAATCAACACGCTTTGGCGTACTGATGCCCAGTAATTTTTCGCATGTAAGATGCCAACCCATATTATTAATGGGAGCAGAACAATAATTTAACCTGTCAGTAAGAGTTGTAATTTGATATAATGGTCTTCTTTCTGCAATTTTTTCAAATGCACGATGTATATAACCTACTGTTTGTTCTGTGGAAACAATTCGTTCTCCATCCACTTCAAGTATGTTTTCAAAAACTCCATGTGTGGCCGGGTGAATGGGCCCTAAATTTAACCTCGTTGTTTTTGTTTCTATCCTTCCTTCCGGAAGTTGTATATTTTTTTCTGTTGTAGACATTAATTATTATCTATTCAGTAGGTTTATTTATTCTTTTTCTGCTGACGGTATAGTTCCCAGTTTTCTTTCTGTTGCTGTATCACCAAAGCCAAAGCTGCCACCTCTTCCAAACATTTCATCATCTTTATCTATACGCGACTGATCTTCCAGCGGGTATTCTTTACGCAAAGGAAAATAGTCCATTTCCTCAACATTCATTATTCGTTTTAAATTAGGATGACCTACAAAATTAACCCCGTAAAAATCGAATGCTTCCCGTTCCTGCCAGTTAGAAGATGAAAATAAACCGGTAGCTGTGTTTATATCAGGTTGTTGAATGGCAGTAAAAACTTTGAACCTGATTCTGCAATTTTCAATTAAATTATGCAGATGATAAACTACTGCAATCTCACGTTCTGCATAAGCAGGATAATGAACAGCAGTAAGATCAGTAAGAAATTGAAATCCTAATTCTTTGTCATTATATAAGAATTGGAGTACTTCCAGGTTCAATTCTTTTGGTGCCTCGAACGTAAGCATACCAAAAGGTTCTTCAAAATTTTTAACCTGCTGACCAAACCGCTCCTGCAGTTTTTGTTTAATAAAATCATTGCTTAAAGCCATTAGTTCCCTGGATGGTTTTCTATTATTGAATTCCGTAACTATTAAGTAAATTTTTATAATGATCGCTGTTTCTGCGTCGTATGCTTTCTTTACCTATCAGGTCCTGTATTCTCATTACACCATCTATTATAGCTTCCGGTCTTGGCGGACAGCCAGGAACATACACATCAACAGGAACTACCTGGTCAATACCTTGTAATACACTATATGTATCGAAAATACCCCCACTTGATGCACATGCGCCTACAGCTATCACCCACCTTGGTTCTGCCATTTGTAAATAAACCTGTTTAACTACAGGTCCCATTTTTTTTGCTATAGTTCCCATCACCATCAGCAGGTCACATTGACGGGGTGAGAAACCAAGGCGTTCTGATCCAAAACGTGCGAGGTCATAATGAGAAGCCATAGTAGCCATAAATTCTATTCCGCAGCATGAAGTAGCAAAAGGTAGAGGCCAAATAGAATTTTTTCTTGCTAATCCTACTACATCACTCATCTTTGAAGCAAAAAAACCCTGACCCTGGTAACCGTCAGGCATGTTTGCCAAACTAATGTCCCGCTCCAGGGGTTTTTGTGTAACATTATATGAAACTGGTCGAGCCATAATTTTTATTTTTCTACTTTAACCTGCCAATAAAACAAATCAAATCTGATTTAGTTTCATTCTTCCCATTGCAATGCTCCTTTTTTTACAATGTAGATAAACCCACATAAAAAGAAACTAACAAACATCAATACTGCCCAAAAACCGCTCCAACCCAGGCTTTTAAAATTTACAGCATAAGGATAAAAAAATATGATCTCCACATCAAACAAAACAAAAAGAATAGCTACAAGAAAATATTTAATAGCCATTGGTTGCCTTGCTTCACCATGGGTTGCTATACCACTGGCATAACCTTCCAACTTATCTGTTGTTTTTCTTTTTGGACCTAAAAGATGAGTAACCACCATTAAAAAACCGATTAATCCAACTGCAAAAAGTACTTGTAAGCCAATTGGTAAATAACTGGCAGCATGTGTAGCATCTCTAACGGCTGATTCAGTATTGATTTGTAAGTAATGGAACATAGTTTTCCAAATAGGCAGACAAAAATAAGCCACACTCTCCAATCTTCCTGTATTATTTAAAGAGTATAAAACACAAAAAAGCCCTTTCGAATTGAAAGGGCTATTATAATAATTGCGATTATTTCTTTTTAGGTGCCGATGCCGTTGGCTTCTTAGCTCCGGCAGGCCGTTGAGGAGCTTTTAACTTATCCAGATTGCTTTTAAATGCTTCATTATTTGGATCAAATTCAAGAGCTTTTGAAAGATAATGAATACCTTTTTCTCTGTCTCCTTTTACATTTACATAATAACTGGCAAGGTTAGCTGCTGCTTCCACACCATATGCTTTATTCTTTTCTTTATCTTTTTCAGACACTTCCAAAAGTTTTTCAAACATAGGTATAGCCAATCCCTGTTCCATAGTTGAATCTATTCTTCCTAAAGAACGTGCACTCCATAAATAACCAAAGGTACTATCAGGGAAATGCTGTGAATAAGCTTTAAATGCACTGTCCGCTCTTGTAAAAGCACCAGCCTGATAGTATGGAAGACCAACCTGGAAAAGCATAGCAGGATTAGGATCAGGACTTATTTTATAAAAAGCAAGGGTTAAATCACCTTCAGGTATTTTTTTATTATTATCCTTTGCCCACTGAATAGCTTCCAATAAGATAAGTTGCTTATTACGCAATGATGTATCCTCATTAGCTGCATCAAGATAAATATTTACTACTTCTTCAGGACTTTCTTTAGAATAAATGGCTGCTTTCAAAGTATAATCTTTAGCAACAAATTCTTCCTTATCAGCTTTTTCAAAAAGTTGATCAACATAGTTTTTTGCTAATGATGTATCACCTTTTTCCATATATGAATAAGAAAGCAACCTGAAAACAGAAGGATTAATCTTTTGGTTACCTGATTGCTGAATTATTTTTTGACTTACATTAATAGCTTCATTATAATTTTTCTGCTGGTATAATGCCTGCGCCCGGAAGTAATCATTCTGCACACTTTGATCAGTATTCGCTATATATTTTTTCGCCCATTCGTCAGCAGCATTATAATCATTTTTATGGAATAGATTATAGACGTAATGTCTTAAATAAGCAGGTGCAAATTTTGGATCTGCAGCTATTGCTCTGTTTAAATGTTCTATTACTACATCCCAGTTACGCTGAGTCTCATATACACGTGCCATACGGTAATTTGCTAAAGCTGGTAAATTAGCATTTGCCCTCATATATGAAGTAATAGCCTGTCCACCTTCTTTTGCTTTACGGTATGCATTACCAAGGTTTATATGGATATCAGAGTTATTAGGTGCTAACTGAGCTGCCTGGTTTAATTTAGCAATAGCATAAGCTATATCACCAGTACTAGATTCAACGTTAGCACGTCCTATGGCATTTAAGATATTCGGATCTTCACCTTTTTTACCACGGCTTAAACTAATAGCAGTTTCAAAACGCTGACGTGCCTCAGATTTTTTTTCTTCAATCAATTCTACGTGACCCATACCTACCAGAATTAATGGAGCATTGCCATTGGCAGCCAAAGCTCTTTCATATACTGCACGTGCCCCGGGTACATCCTGATTAATAAGATGTGTTTGGCCTAACCAATACACAGCTTCAAGATTGTTTGGATTCGCGGCTATTAATTTGTCAAAAATGTTTTGTGCACTGGTTGTTCGTTCAGCATATAAATGACTTACACCTTCCTGAATTGATTGTGCAAATGCAGATATGGTTAGCATAACTGCAAAAAAGAATAATGTTACTGTTTTCTTCATGAACTGCTTTTTTAGGTTTCCTGATAGATTCAAAAACTATACTTTAGTTTACTTATTACTTGTTAATTATTCACTGAGGTTAGCATTGCGCATGGTAAACCTCATATGTGCCGGCATTAAATATGCACGTTTAAAAATTAATTGCCCTCTTTCTGCTGTTAAAAATTCCGCAAAACCATGCCCTAAACCTTTATGCCTTTCCTTCAAAGTATATATCACATTTCGCACCAAAGGATATCTTCTATAATAAATATTTGCCTGAACCGGTAAAACAAACCCCCCTGGGGAATCTGTACTTTCTATATGAGCAATTTTTACTTTTTCTAAAAAAGTTAATTGCGTTGAATCTTCCATATTACCTACCCAGCTAACTCCCAGAAAACCAACAGCATTTGGAGTTCTGGCTACATAATCTATAACCCCTTCACTTGTTTCAGCTGCTATCACATCCGGTCCTAAATTTTCATTTTTCAAAACAGAATCTATCATAAACCGTACTGTGCTTGTTGCCCTTAAGCCATCAAAAACAGGTGTTAATCTCCTGGAATATGATCCTGTTACAATTTGTTTAATTTCGTTAACAGTAAACATTGAATCAGGAGAATTCGGATGTACAATAACTGCTACAGCATCAAATGCCATGGCCATTTTTGAGGGTTGGATTTTAAACGAATCAATGATAAACTGTCTTTCATTATCTGTATAACCCCTGGTAGCTATTATCAATCTTATTGAATCTATTCCAAAATCACGTAAACAATCAGCTTCCGGTTTATAGTGTGCTATAATTTTTGTTCCCGGGTAAGATGATTCATAAACTTGTATCTGTGCATCAATAATAGGTTTAAATGATTCATCAACACTGATATAGATTTTACCACTATCTCTCCTGTCGGGCGGTACTTCCGCAACCTTATTTCCACATCCGATTAAGGAACTTAAACCTGTTGAAATAAAAGCGACTGTATATATAAACTTACAAAACCTGATTTTTATCATCCTATAAAATAATTCTTCCTGTAACCACGATAAATGCGCCATAAGCCATATACCACAAATAAACCTCCTATTACATAATCAATTGAGGATGGATCTCTGTTAAAGATATTAATACCCCATTTATCATAAACAAGAAAATATACTCCAAAGGAGATAAATATGATACCCATCACATAATCAACAATAGATCTCATTCTACCAACTTGATTTCTTCTTTTCTGTTCATATTCCTCTATCATAACTTTTGCATTTGAGGGATGGCAATTTAATCAATTTTAAACTTCAGAAACAATGAGTTTCAATTACATTAAAACTTTATTTTTCATTAAGATGATATTAATGGCATTTTCCATACAAAATATTTTTTCTTTTATAGGGTAAATTAAATTTGCAGCTTACTGTAATGTTATGAAAATATTAATGGTTTGTCTTGGGAATATTTGTCGCAGCCCGTTAGCAGAAGGAATTTTACAACACAAAGCTAATAAAGCCGGTTTAAACTGGATGATAGAAAGTGCAGGAACAAATCATTATCATACAGGTGAACCGCCACACAAACTTTCACAAAAGGTTGCTGAACTAAATGGAATTGATATTTGCGACCAAAGAGCAAGAAGATTTGTTGCAGAAGACTTTTATAATTACGATAAAATCTATGCACTGGCAGATGATGTTCTGGAAGATATAAAAGATATAGCAGGGCAAAATTTTAACCCTTCTAAAGTTGACTTGTTAATGAATGAACTATTTCCCGGTGAAGACAGGTCTGTACCTGATCCATGGTATGGAACCGAACCCGGATATCATGAAGTATATAAATTGCTGGATGCGGTTTGTGAAAAAATAATTGAAAAAGCTACAGCTTAAACCTCCTGCCCAGTTTATTTTTTAGTTTTTACATTTGAATAAATGAAACCTTCACTTCCACAAGGCACCAGGGATTTTGGACCCGATGTAGTTCGTAAAAGACAATACATTTTAAATACCATCAGATCAGTATTTGATTTGTATGGTTATCAGCCCCTGGAAACACCTGCACTGGAAAATTTAGATACACTGCTTGGAAAATATGGTGATGAGGGAGATAAATTAATTTTTAAAATTTTAAATAACGGTTTGGATCATCCCTCTAAAAAGGAACAGGCACGTACAGAATTTGAACATGTTTTAGATGGGAAAAATTCAAAAGCTGTCACAGAAAGAGCTTTAAAATATGATCTTACTATTCCTTTTGCACGCTATGTAGCTATGAACTACGGGCAGCTTTATTTTCCTTTTAAGCGTTATCAGATTCAACCGGTATGGCGTGCCGACAGGCCTCAAAAAGGAAGGTACCGTGAGTTTTACCAATGTGATGCAGATGTTATAGGAAGTAAATCACTATGGAACGAAGCAGAACTGGCACAGATCTATCATGAAGTTTTTACCAAACTAAAACTTGATGCTTACCAGTTGAGTATCAATTCCAGAAAAATATTAAGTGGTCTTGCAGAAATATCCGGTGGCTTGCATAAAATGACCGATATCACCATCACCATTGACAAACTTGATAAAATAGGACTAGAAAAAGTAAAAGAAGATTTAGAATACAAAGGATTAACCAAAGGTGAGATTAATGTAATTGAGCATTACTTAAATATCAGCGGAAGTAATGAAGAAAAAATCAGTGAATTAAAAAAATTGCTGGAAACATCGGAAACAGGATCAGAAGGTATAAAAGAACTTGAGTTTCTCAAAAGCCTGGTATCAGAACACGATCCCTCCATGAAGATGCATGTTGATTTAACGTTGGCACGCGGATTAAATTATTATACAGGAATCATCTTTGAAGTCAAAGCACCACCCGAGGTTAAAATTGGCAGTATAGGTGGTGGCGGGAGATATGACGATCTCACCGGATTGTTTGGCGTACCCAATGTACCTGGTGTAGGCATATCATTTGGAGTGGACAGAATCTATGATGTACTTGAGGAGCTGAACCTATTCCCTGAAAATTTAATTACCAGTTCTAAAGTTTTATTTTTTAACCTGGGTGATGAAGAAAGTAAAATTGCTTTCCAGTTATTACAACAGTTAAGAAGCAGGGGCATCTCTTCTGAACTATATCCCGAAACTGTAAAGATGGATAAGCAATTTAAATATGCAGAAAAAAAGCATATACCATATGTTGTTATAATAGGCAGCAGAGAAATGGAAACAGGTGAATGTATTTTAAAAAATATAGAAACGGGCAAACAACAAACGATGATCTCGTATGATCTGCTGGAACATATGATGGAATTATAATCTCCTCCTGATATTGTTACTTGCAAAATTTGTTGCAGAATCTAAATAAATAGCCATCTCTCTATCAGCATAATGATAACCAATACGAAAATTCTCAATGTGAATTTCTCTCCAGAAA
>JACDAZ010000306.1 GCA_013695175.1 Flavisolibacter sp.
CTGTTGATTTGACTACCGGTTTTGATACTTATAGTCAACAGGGGTTTGAATTTCATAATAGAGTTCCATATCCGGAAGTAGCAGCTACATTTTTCCCGGATGGTTATGTTTCTAATGCAAAATTCAATTATTCTCAGTGGACTGGTGATGCAGTTGCCTCTTATAAATTTGATTTAGCATCAACCCTCCAATCCACTACTTCTGCCGGTTATTCTGCACAATACATAAAAACAGCTTTTAGCGCCCAGGAAGGCAGGGATATAAATCCTTTAGTTCAAACAATTGCATCAGCACAAAATCTTTTCTCAGCTCCGGTTGATACACGTACAGAGCAATCCATCTTTGGTGTTTTCTTTCAACAAACTTTTGGATTCATGAATAAGTTGTTTTTAACAGCAGCCGGAAGGTTTGACGGATCATCAGCTTTTAACAGGGATGCTCAAAATATTTTTTACCCTAAAGCAAGTGTCAGCTATAATATATCTGATGAAACTTTTTGGAGAGATGGAAACTTTGGAAAATGGTTTAATACTTTAAAATTAAGAGCATCTTATGGAAAGGCGGGTAACCTTACAGGTATTGGTGCATATGATCGCTTCATTACCTATATTCCTATTAATTATACCGGAGGTGCTTCTGCTCCAAGAAATCAAATAGGAAATGTAAATATCAGACCTGAAATTAAAACTGAAATAGAAGCCGGAGCAGATATGCAATTTTTAAATGGAAGACTGGGTTTACAATTCAGTGTTTATGATCAAAAGATTAAGGACCTGGTGTTACCTTTTAATCTTGCTCCTTCAACAGGTGCTTCTTCTTTAGTAGATAATTTAGGAAGTATGACTAATACAGGTTTTGAGTTTATGCTTACCGGTACTCCTGTTCGCAAACGCGATCTTTCATGGGATGTTTCATTTTTATACAATCAAAATAAAAACAGGATCACCGAGCTATATCAAAATGCATCTTTCATAGGATTTGATGCTGGTGGTACACAAGGTGTAATGCTTGATCAACCGGTTGGTGTTTATTTTCTAAATTATTATGCAAGGGATCAGCAAGGAAATTATTTATTACGTAATGTAAATGGTTATATGCTGCCACAGGTAGAAAGAGGTAATGCAGTTACAAATACACCACAAAGAGATGCTAATGGACAACCTGTAGGTGCACCACTGCGAAAAGTTATTGGTGATCCAAATCCTGATT
Source organism: Flavisolibacter sp. (assembly GCA_013695175.1). Taxonomy (GTDB): domain Bacteria; phylum Bacteroidota; class Bacteroidia; order Chitinophagales; family Chitinophagaceae; genus Flavisolibacter. The sequence continues at coordinate 1,210 of JACDAZ010000306.1, forward strand.
TTACTGCAACATTAGTAAATGAATTTAATTTTAAAAACTTTGGATTTCGTATACAACTTGATGGTGTATATGGTTTTGAAGTTTATAACTGGGATTGGATTACAAGAAATAATGTTGGTAATGGACCCATGGCAGAACAAGAACTTAGAGGTGAATTGCCAAGAGGATGGGTAGCTGCCATTGGAGGATTTATTGGTCCGCGTATACAGGAAGAACATGTACAGGACGGCTCCTTTACTAAAATCAGGGAACTTGCATTAAGTTATAATATCAATAAAATAAAGTTTGCCAATAGCATGAAAGTTTCACTGGTAGGAAGAAATTTATTTTCATTCGATAATTATAAAGGTTTTGATCCTGAAATAAATGCTTCAGGTCAGTCAATTGTAAGAGGGAATGATTTTGGAGCTTTTCCAATTCCAAGAACAATTCAATTATCCTTAATAACTAATTTTTAATTAACATGAAAAAGTTTTTAATATTTATATCTATTGTAGTATTAACTACAGGATGTAAAAAAGAATATAGCAATCCTAATGCACCAACGGAAGATGAAGTGTATAATTCTGCCGATGGAATGACCAGGTTAATTGTTGGTCTAAAGCAACGTTTTGCAGTTAACTCATTGGCTGTTTCTTCTGTATATGGTGCCATTTCAGCAAGTTCTTTATCTACACGTGAAGTAGCAGTGCTTAATGCAGGTAATGCAGATTTAGCGCAATTAGAAATTGGAGGTACTAACGTGGCTCCTAATAATGGATTAATTAGTGGACTTTGGACAACAACAAATATTATTAATAGCGAAGCACAAAAATTACTAGATAATGCTTCAAAAATTGGTGATGTTAATGTAAGAAATGCAGTTACCATTTATGCCCATTTATATAAAGCAATGTCTTTGGGAACGTTGGCTACTTTTTGGGAGCAGGTACCAATCAATGCAGGTACTAATGCACAATTTAGTACAAGATTTCAGGCATTAGAAACAGCTGTAAAATTATTAGACGATGCATCTGCATTATTACAGGCTACTGCAATTCCTGCCACTTTTAATGCTGCAGTAGGGGCTGAAATTGATCTTAAAAATACTTTATTAGCCCTGGCAGCACGTTATTATCTTATGTTAGGTAATTATGACTTAGCTATTGCCCGTGCTGCAGCAGTAGATTTATCAAAAAGATCAGTTTTCTTCTATAACAATTTAAATCCGAATCCAATTTTTCGTTCATCCTTAATTAATAATAATACTTATGGAATAAGAACAAACTTTGGTTTAACAGGCGCTTTAGCACCCGATTCTAATGATAAAAGAATAGCTTTTCATACTACTAAGAATGCTCAAAATGGATCTGGGTTTTTTATGGGTGATGCAACAGGAATTCCAATTTATACACCGGGAGAAATGTTACTTATACAGGCAGAAGCCTATGCAAGAAAAGATGATCTTTTAAATGCTGTTATTTTTCTTAACAGAGTCCTTACAAAAAAACCGACAGAAGATGCTTTTGGTATTGGTGCTGATTTGCCACCTTATACCGGGCCTTTAACTAAAGATGCTATTCTTTTAGAAATTTACAGGAACCGGTTATTTGAGTTATACATGTTAGGATTAAAACTGGAAGATAGCAGGCGTTTTAATCGTCCTGGACCAGGAACACCTAACGCTGAAAGAAGTCGTAATTTCTATCCTTATCCACAACAGGAAAGAGATGGAAATCCTAATACCCCAGCCGATCCCGTAGGTTAAATTTTATAAAAAAAAGGTTGCCAAATGGCAGCCTTTTTTTTGTTGCTGCAACGTTTTAAAAAGATCAATTGTCAGGTAAGGCAATAGGTAAAATGGATCATCACAAGCTGGTAAAAGATTGCTTAAAAGAAAAGCCTGCAGCTCAAAGGGAGTTGTATGATCTTTTTGCGCCACCTATGCTGGGAGTATGTTTTAGATATACCAAATCAATTGCCGATGCTGAAGATGTGCTACAGGATGGTTTTGTAAAAGTATTCCGCAGCCTCCATCAATATAAGTTTGAAGGTGAATTAGGAGGCTGGATAAGAAGAATTATGGTTACAACAGCCCTTAATTATTTAAAAAAAAATAGCAGGTATCAATCAGAACTTTTATATGATAATGATCATTTGCACGCCATAGCAGATGAAAACCCGGATGTAAAGCTTAATTCCAAAGAGCTGGCAGAATTAATAAGGCAATTGCCAACGGGGTATCAAACCATCTTTAACCTGCATGCTGTTGAAGGTTACACACATGTTGAAATTGGTGTCATGCTGGGAATTCATGAAGGCACTTCACGTTCACAATACGCCAGAGCCAGGTCATTGCTAATCAACTGGATTGAAAACAATCAAAAGAAAAATTCGTATGCAAGAACAAAATTTTGAAAAACAAGTTCATAAACTTATGGACGACCTGGTGATCCAGCCATCAACACCTGTTTGGGACAAGGTGGAAGAGCAGATCAGGAGAAAAAAAGATAGAAGAAGAATTGTGTTTTGGTTATTGCCCATACTATTAATTAGTACCGGTTTTTTGTGGTGGATGATTTCTTCTGAAAATAAAATTGATACACCAAAATTATCTGATAGATCGACAACTAGTTTTTCTCAGGACACTAATCAAAAAACTGGTGAAGCAATTGAAAAAAATATTCCGGATAATAATACTTCTTCTTTAAGTGATCCGGTAACTGAAAACGTTTTAATTAATAAAAAAACAGATTTAAACAGCAGTTCAATTACAAAAAGCATTCAAATAAAGGAAAGCTTTAATCACCAAACTGTAAATCCAAATAGGACTATTACTTCTGAAACAAATAACAATGAAAATATAGTTTCAGAAAGTCAACCTGAAAAAGCTAAAATATCCAACGTATTAATTGAAGACCAGTCTTTAAAAAACATTGATACTTTGAAATCAGACATTTCAACTTTAAAAGAAATAGAAAATGAGCAATTAGTACAGGACAGTTCGATAAAAACAAAAAAGGTAACTGAAACTCAAGTACCCATTGAAAAAGAAATTTTAGAAAAGCAGGTTGTAACTGCTAAACAAATAAAATGGAAAATTGTCCCGTATTTAGCCGGTGGATTCTCTAATATATCCAAAGGATTATTTGATCCTGTGGCATCAGCGGATTTTGCAGGAACTCCAGGTAATACATCAGGTTCAGGATCATTTTTTCCACCTTCATTGCCCGAAAAAGGTCCTTATTTTTCTGCAGGATTAAGAATAATAAAAAACTTAAACGACCGGTTAGAAATCTATACAGGAATACAATATAGTTTTTTCAGTACAAAAATTAATATTGGTACGGGAGTGATCAACGATACAACAATATCTTATAGTAATCAACAAGTCAGGTTACAGAGTTATTATCAAAATGGAAATACTAATAAGTATACTAATAACTTCCATTTCATTTCTTTGCCTGTAGCAATTGAATACCAGCTTTTAAAATATATACCCCTTTCATTACACGCTGGTGTTTCTTTAAATAGACTTGTATCTACCAATGCATTATTGAATAACAGCAATTCAAGTATTCAATTTGAAAATGATAAAGCATGGAATAAAACGCAGCTTCACTCTTTTTCAGGTTTACAATTTCATTTTTTTAAAAACAAATCATTTTCTTTTAAAGCAGGACCTTTCTTGCAATATAGCTTAACCCCCCTGGAAAAAAATACAAACAGAAAACAATTTTTGTCTGTAGCCGGCTTGCAAACTCAATTTTATTTTCAAAATAAAAAATAAAGCAACGGTTTTATGAATACCGTTGTCAACTAAAAAATTGCTTTATGAAAAATATATTTCGCCTGCCGTTGCTAAGTGCTTTTGTATTATTATCATTTGTTTTTAGTGGTTGCTTAAAAGACAGCATAACCAAAACATATACTATCTACACACCTGTTTACCGTGACAAAGCCGAGGTTTTAGCCGGAATAAAAACAACAGAACCACAGGCTGTAAAAGAAGCAGGTAAAATTTATATATATGGTACCTTTTTATTTTTAAATGAAGTAAATAAAGGAGTACACATTTTCAACAACAGTAATCCATCCAATCCTGTTCGTGTTGGATTTATTGACATACCGGGAAATATTGACATTGCTGTAAAAGGAACTACTCTATATGCAGATCTTTATACGGACCTACTGGCAATAGACATTGCCAATCCATTACAGGCAAAGGTTTCTAAAATCATTCCCCGCGTTTTTCCTGAGCGTTGGTATGGTGATAATTTTATTGCTGACTCTACTAAAGTGATTGTTAACTGGAATAAGAAAGATACAACTGTAGATGTAGCTACCGGTAGTAGTTTGTTTAACTGCCGCAATTGTGTTTTTGCTATGCAATCTGATGCCGGTTCATTAAAAAGTGGTGGCGGCTTTACTCCTGGTATGGGTGGCTCTATGGCTCGTTTTGCTATTGTAAATGAACATCTATACGCTGTAAACATTTCCAGCTTGAATGTCCTAGATGTTTCTAACTCTAATTTTCCTGACAAATTAAATGTTATTCCTGTTGGCTGGAATATTGAAACCATATATCCTTTCAAAAACAAATTATTTATTGGCTCAAGTGCCGGTATGTTCATTTTTGATATTACGAATCCTTCATCACCACAAAGGCAAGGTCAATTTAATCATGCAAGAGCATGTGACCCTGTGGTTGCAGATGATAATTATGCTTTTGTAACATTAAGGGCAGGTAATTTTTGTACAGGAGTAAATAACCAATTAGATGTAATTGATGTAAGAAATGTTTTAGCTCCTTCTCTTGTAAAAACGTATTCCATGACCAATCCGCATGGACTTGCAAAAGATGGTGATATCTTATTTGTATGTGATGGTAAGGACGGATTAAAAATTTATAATACCAGTAATGTTAATGACCTTAAGCTGATAAACCATTTAAAAAACATGGAAACATTTGATGCCATAGCATGGAACAATATCCTGATACTGGTAACTAATGAAGGTGTATTTCAATACGATTATACAGATGTGAAGAACTTAAAATTATTAAGTAAAATTTCAGGAAAAAAATAATATGAAACCAATACTGATACTATTGTTGCTTCTACTCTGTAACCTTTCCATAAAAGCACAGGAAGTAAAATCTTTTAGTTCACAAAATTTAGTTGGTTTATTGGAAGGGAGTAATGGTTCTGCATTTCAACTTCAAACTATTAATGGAATTAAATTTAATAAATGGTTTACCGGCATAGGAACCGGTTTAGATTATTATTATATAAGATCCGTTCCTGTTTTTTTATCGGTTAATCATAATTTTTTATCTGCCAACAAAACTCCTTTTATTTCTGCTGATGCCGGAATCAATTTTGCCTGGATGAAGAGAGATATAATTGAATGGGGAGGACCTATCAGCAGTAATTTTTCCCCCTCAGCTTATTGGTCAGGGAATTTCGGATACAGATTAGGCTTGAAGAATAATGATGCTGTTGTTATGCTTTTAGGTTACTCATTTAAAGAACTAAAAGAAAAGCAGGAAAGAGAAGTCTTTTGCATAAACCCGCCCTGCCCGTCAGCCGCAGAGAATTTTGTATATAAACTGAAACGGGTTTCACTTAGAGTGGGTTATCAATTTTAATGGATTGTATAAATTTTAAGTTTCGTTTAATCCCGCTAAATTTTGCTCTATTGAGCGGTGAGTTCATGAAGATTTTTTTGAAGGCTTCTTCCGTTAATTCTTCCCAATCTTTAGTAGTAAAATTTAAAACTTCAGGCAAGGGCTCAAAACCTGCTTCTTCATGTTTTGTACTAAACCTGTTCCATGGACAAACATCCTGGCAAACATCACAGCCAAATATCCAGTTTTGAAATTTTCCTGACATGGATTCAGGAATGATTTCATCCTTTAATTCAATGGTAAAATAAGATATGCATTTACTGCCATCCACTACCCTTTCCGGTAATATAGCTTCTGTTGGACAGGCATCTATACATTTTGTGCAACTGCCACAAAAGTCTTTAACGAAAGGATCATCATATTCAAGTTCAAGGTCAGTGATTAACGTTGCAATAAAAAAGAAAGAACCATTTTGCTTATTTATTAAATTTCCACTTTTGCCTACCCAGCCCAGTCCACTTTTTTCAGCCCATGCTCTTTCTAATACAGGTGCGGAATCAATAAATCCTCTTCCATTTATTTTACCAATGCTTTCCTGCAGTTCATGTAATAAATGCTTTAACTGGCTCTTAATTACAGTATGATAATCTTTACCCAAAGCATACTTAGAGATTTTAAGTTCCTGTTGCGCAAGCTGCCCAGGAAAATAATTTTTTAATAATGTAATTACAGATTTTGCACCAGGTACCAATTTGGTTGGATCTATTCTTAGATCAAAATAATTCTCCATATACTTCATACTGCCATGTCTTCCGTTCAAAAGCCACCCTTCTAATCTTCTTGCATCTTCATCAAGAGTTTGAGCTTTAGCAATACCACAATAATCAAAACCCAATTTTTTGGCTAGTGTTTTTACTAATATGGTGTTGCTTGTTTTCATAATTTTTCTTTCTTTTAAACAATCAAAGGTCGCTGGAGAAATTTATTTAGTAAAATACTTTAACATTTAAAAAAATATTAAGATATTGTTCTTCTAAGCCAAAATAAATGAAAAAACTAACTGCCTCGGTATGCATGTTGATATGCATTTCAGTTGCTTATGCACAGAAAAATACTAATTACAAATTTTCTAAACTTACTCCTGAAGATCTTAAAGCTAAAGTTTACTCCATAGATAGTAACGCCAATGCAGTCATACTTGCTGAGGTAGGTGAATCTCATTTTGTAGGAAACACAAAAGGCTGGTTTAGCCTGTCTTTTAAAAAAAGAACCCGTATCCATATTTTAAACAAAAATGGATATAACCAGGCTGATATTGAAATTCCTTTATGGACGTCGGGGAATGCTATTGAAAAACTGGAAGAATTAAAAGCTATTACGTATAACCTGGATAATGGTACTGTCACAGAAACAAAACTTGAAAAAAACAATGTCTTTACGGAAAAAAAATCCAAAAATTTAACTCTTAAAAAATTTACATTACCAAATGTAAAAGAAGGAAGCATTATAGATATTGAATACATAATTAACTCCGACTTTTTACAAAACCTCCAACCATGGAGTTATCAGGGAAGTATTCCCAGGTTATGGAGCGAATACAATGTATTTATGCCCGAATTTTTTGAATATGCTTTTCTCAGCCAGGGGATGCAACAATATTTTATAAATGAACGTAAAGACAACTCAAATGTTTTTAATGTAGTTGATGGTAATTCCACATCTGCAAGTGAACGATTTACTCTTAATGCAAAGGTTACTCACCATAGATGGGTAATGAAAGATATGCCTGCTTTAAAAGAAGAAAGTTATACATCCTCTATTGAAAATTATACTTCTAAAATAGATTTTCAATTATCAGCATTTCGCCACCCCTTGAAATATAAAAATATTATGACCAATTGGGTTGAAGTTGCAACTAAATTGTTAGATGATGAAGACTTTGGAAAAAACCTCTCAACAAACAACAGCTGGCTTAGTGAAGTAATTAAACCATTATTAGAAGGCGCTCATACAGAAACAGAAAAGGCTAAAAGAATTTTTGATTATGTGCGGCAAAATTTCACTTCAACCGGGTACGGTTCCATATATATTTCACAGCCTTTAAAAAATTGTTTGAAAACAAAATCTGGTCGTGTATCTGATATCAATATGCTTTTAACTGCAATGTTACGTTATGCTGATATACAGGCAGAACCTATTATATTAAGTACAAAATCCAATGGTTTTACATACCCGCTCTACCCTTTGCTAAATAGGTTTAATTATGTAGTTGCTCTTGCAGAAACAGATGGTAAAACAATTTTCCTTGATGCCTCCAGACAAAACCTTGGTTTTGGTAAATTATTACCAGAATGTTATAACGGACATGCACGTATAATAAGTAAAAATGTTCCTGCTATTGAAATGTATTCAGATTCTTTAAAAGAAAAAAAATTGACTGTTATTCTTATAGGTAATGATGAGAAAGGAACATGGGTAGGTTCAATAAAACAAGCGCCTGGTTATTATGAGTCTTACAGAATAAGAAATAAAATTGATGACAAAGGATCTGATGAATTTTTTAAAGAATTGAAAAAAAACATAGTATCAGATATAAGTATAAAAAATGAAAAAATCGATTCTTTAAAAAAAGTTGATCTTCCGGTTGAAATAACATATGATTTTGCAGTTAATATTAATAATGAAAATATTATTTATTTAAATCCCCTATTTGGTGAAGGATTTCAGGATAATCCTTTTAAGTCATTAGAGCGGTTTTATCCTGTTGAGATGCCATATGCAATGGACAATACAATTATAGCCACAATAGAAGTACCTAAGGGTTATGAAATAGATGAAATTCCAAAATCATTAAAAGTAAGTCTTAACGAACAAAAAGAAGGCATGTTTGAATATCTTGCCTCTCACTCAAATAACATTATATCATTACGTACACGTGTCCAAATGACGAGGGCCAATTTTGATCCGGAAGAATATGAAGGACTTCGTGAATTCTTTAACATGATAGTGAGCAAGCAAAAAGAGCAAATTGTATTTAAAAAGAAAACCACCCAGCCATGATCCGTTTATCTCTGATTATTGTAGCCATATCCGCATATTGTTTTACAAATGCTGCTGAAATAGATTATAATGTAAAAAATATACCTAAGGAACTATTGCAAAATGCAAATGCTGTTAAAAGAAACGAGAAAATAAGTTTTGAAGTACATTCATTAACAAGTACTACCTATAAACAGAAATATGCCTTTACTATTTTAAATGAAAAAGGCGACAGGTTTGCAACTTTCCTTGAGTATTATGGCAAATTAAATAAGATTAATTCTATTGAAGGAAGTTTATATGATGGTAATGGAAAACTTATTAAAAAATTAAAGTCAAAAGAAGTTATTGATTTGAGTGCCGTGGATGACATTAGCCTGATAGATGATAACAGAAAAAAAGTTCATAGTTTTCATCATAAAGTATATCCATATACTGTTGAATATGAAGTTGAAATTAAATATTATCATACATTTTATTTTCCTACCTGGGTAACCCAGGAAGATGAATTTGTAGCAGTAGAAAATAGCAGTTTTACAATAATTCATCCGGAACAATATAAGGTTCGTTACCACCAGTTCAATTACAAAGGTGAACCTAAAGAATCAACTGAAAAGAATATAAAAAGTATTACCTGGAATATTAGTAATACAAAAGCCATTAAGAAAGAACCCTATGCACCACGGTGGCATGA
>JACDAZ010000181.1 GCA_013695175.1 Flavisolibacter sp.
ACCTGATACCATCCTGTGCATCTAGCAATGATGTTTCAGTAACCAATCCTGTCATACCCCTCATGCCCTGGTAAATCTGAGATAACTGCACTTCGCCAATTACTTTGTCTCCATGTTGTTTCAATAATTCTTTTATTTCATTAGAAACTATTTCAGCTTTAGCCTTGAACCTGTCTTTTATGATACCCATTTAAAACAATTTAACTTATGATAAGAGTGAAATTTTAAAGCATAAAGTTAAACAACAACCATGGGCAGAACAAAAAAATGCAATGCAATGCCAGCTATCATTAATATCATCTGCAGGTTCAACAACAACTAAATTTTATTTAGGTGCTTTACGATATAAATAAATAGCTACAAAAAAGAAAACGATATTAGGAATCCATGCAGCCAGTAAGGGAGGCAGATTTCCTTTTGTGGAAAACACAGTAGAAAATCTGTCAAGTATAATAAATACGGCAGCTATTATAATACCAACAGCTAAGTGAATACCACTGCCACCACGGGTTTTACGTCCTGCCAGTATAGCACCTATAATGGTTAATAAAAGTACAGAAGCAGGTGTGGCAGATCTTCTGTACCACTCCACTTTTAATGTATTTAACCCTTCTGTACCCCGTAATTCTTCAAGATGAATAAATTTTACAAGTTCAGGAGTAGTAAGCTTGTCTTTTAAATAATAATCACGGTGCAAATCTTTTGGTGATATATTTAAGTTGATATTCATTTCGGGAATAGAATTCAACGTTTCGTTCATACTGTCGATCCGTCTTTCAACAACATTAAAAAGCTTCCAGTTATTTTGAGCAGTATCCCATCTGAAATTATCTGCTCTTAGATTATAAACAAGTTTATCATCTTCTAACCGGTTTAAAAATAAACTACTCCCGGTTTTACTTGAAGTATCAAAATATCTTAAACCCATGTACGTAAAAGAATCAGTTCTTTTATAGTAATAAGATGAAGAACCAAACTCACCCTTTGCAGGATCGCCGGAATCCAGATACAGCGTTTGAAAATTCCCACGCACCTCATTTGCCTTTGGTATTCCATAACGTGTGGCAACCCAAAGTAATAATCCGAAAAAAACGCCACCAACCACATAAGTAGCTAGCCACCTGTTATATGTAGTGCCACTGGCTAAGATGGCAATAACCTCAGATCGTGTAGCCATTTTACTGGTAAAAAAAATACAGGCAATAAAAACAAATAAGGGAAAAAGCATTCCCCAGATGTAAGGAATAAAACCAACATAATATTTTGTAATGATTTCGTATGTAGTTAACCGGTGTTTTACAAAATCATCTGTTTTTTCACTACTGTCTACAGCCACGGCAATGACCGTAAACAAAAGCATACAAAAAATGAAGGTTACTAAAAATTGCTTCAGTATGTACCAATCTATTTTTTTAATCATGCCATAACGAAGTAAGTATATTCTTTGCTATGTTAACCGAAAAGAAGTGCTAAGATTTGAACCATCCAATATTAAGAATTAAAGAGACTATAATTTTCCAGCTACAAAAATTATAATCTTCGCTTTATCTTTTCCATCATTTCATTTTTCCAACTTAAAAAATTGCCTTGTAAAATCTGCATCCTTGCTTGTTTTACCAGCCAGATGTAGAAAGCGAGGTTATGAACGGAAGCTATAGTAAGTCCTAATATTTCCTGCGCTTTAAATAAATGTCTTAGATATGCTTTACTGTAATAATGGCTAAATTCACAGTCAAGGCCTTCATCGATAGGTGAAAAATCATTTTCCCATTTTTTGTTATCTATATTAATAACACCTTGTGTTGTAAAAAGCATTGCATTCCTGCCATTCCTGGTTGGCATTACGCAATCAAACATGTCCACACCCAATGAAATACATTCAAGAATATTCCATGGAGTTCCCACACCCATTAGATAACGGGGTTTTGATACAGGTAAATTTTCGCAGCACAATTGGCAAATCTCATACATCACCCCCTCCGGTTCACCAACACTTAATCCGCCAATAGCATTGCCTGTAGCGTTTTTTGAACTAATAAAATCACAGGATGACTTTCGGAGATCATGGTGAACGGCACCTTGAACTATGGGAAAAAGATTTTGAGTATGCCCCCATTTATCCGGCACAGCATTAAAATGTTCAATACACCTGTCGAGCCAGCGATGGGTTAAATGCATAGACTGTTCTGCATATTTAAAATCTGAACTTGCCGGTGGACATTCATCAAAAGCCATCATAATATCAGCTCCAATAGTTCTTTGAATGTCCATTACTTTTTCGGGAGTAAACAAATGCCTGCTGCCATCAATATGGCTTTGGAACATAACGCCTTCTTCGTTTATCTTTCTATTGGCAGCCAATGAAAAAACCTGAAAGCCGCCACTGTCAGTCAGGATAGGTTTGTGCCAGTTTATAAATTTGTGTAAACCACCGGCACCTTCCATCGTTTCTATTCCCGGTCTCATGTACAAATGATAAGTATTACCTAAAATAACTTGTGCTTTTACACTGTCCTGGAGTTGTTGCTGGGTTATAGCCTTTACACTTCCAATGGTACCCACAGGCATAAACATCGGCGTTTCAATATATCCATGGTCAGTAATAATTTTTCCGGCACGTGCTGCGGATAATGCATCTGTTTTTTGAAGGTCAAAAGCTAAAGCAGCCATAGGGGCTGCAAGTTAACGGTCTTAAACAAATTTTTTAAAAGCTTTGCTGCGTTTGCATTACATCCCTTGCTTATCTTCGTTAACATGCTTATGAGTTGGGGTTTTTATGTATTTATAGCATTTATTGTTGTAACAATTATTCAATTATTTTATTACCTGTTTTTTTTCAGCCGCCTGGCTTTTTATAAAAAAAAAGACAAACATCAAACGCAGCAACACCCGGTATCTGTAATTATTTGTGCACGGGATGAAGATGAAAGAATTGCAAGGAATTTACCAGGTATACTGGTACAGGATTATCCAACTACAAACGAAGTGATTGTTGTAAATGATAATTCTGTTGATGATTCAAAATATATTTTAGCTGAATTAAAAAAAACTTTCAAAAAACTGCAGATCATAGATCTTATGCAGGAAGCGAAACTGATTGAAGGGAAAAAATATCCACTTTCCGTAGGTATAAAAGAAGCCAAACATGAAATAGTATTACTTACAGATGCCGATTGTGTCCCGGCTTCTGAATATTGGCTGCACAAAATGCAGGCAGGATTTAGTAACGGAGTTGAAGTGGTATTAGGATATGGTGCTTACAATAAATATCCATCGTTTTTAAATAAAGTAATCCGATTTGAAACTTTTCATACTGCACTCCAATATTTGAGTTACGCTTTGGCAGGTAAACCTTATATGGGAGTGGGAAGAAACTTAGCTTATAAGAAAGACGTGTTCTTCCGCAATAAAGGATTTTCAAATATTAATTATATCCCCAGCGGCGATGATGATCTTTTTATAAATAAAGTAGCTTCAAAACAAAATACAGCTATTGTTGTTGATAAAGATGCTTTCACTTTATCTGATCCAAAAAAAACATGGAGGGATTGGAAACGTCAGAAAAACAGGCATTATTCAACAGGAAAATTTTATAAAACTTCTCATAAGTTTTTATTGGGTTTGTATACATTGAGTTTTGTTTTATTCTACCCTTTGTTTATTATATCACTTAGTTTTTTTGATTGGCGATGGGCTCTTATACCCTTTGGTGTACGTTTAATTGTACAGGCTATTATATGGAGTAAGTCAATGAAGAAATTGGATGAACAAGATCTATTCCCTTTTTTTATTCTCTGGGATATATGGATGTTTTTTTACTACATTATGTTTGCTCCGGCAATTTGGAAAAAGCCTGCTAAAAAGTGGAATTGAAATGAAACATTAATTTGCAGTTTGGGATTAATGATATTTCATAGGGAAAATAAAGTGGGTTTAAGCGTAATAATAAATGAGCAAAGGATTGGATATAGTATTAAAATATTTTACAGAATTTAATGAAAACCAAGTTGCCCAATTAGCTGCTTTAGAAAATTTATACCATGATTGGAACTCAAAGATTAATGTCATCTCCCGCAAAGACATTAATAGTTTATATGAGAAACATGTACTTCATTCATTAAGTATAGCAGCTGTTTTTGATTTCCCGAAAGGTGCAGAGATTATAGATATTGGCACCGGTGGTGGTTTCCCCGGTATTCCTCTTGCTATTTTTTATCCTGAGGTAAAGTTTCATCTGGTGGACAGTATTAATAAAAAATTGAAAATCATTGAAGCTGTTAAAGACAAGATTGATTTACCCAATGTAACCACTCAACATACCCGTGCAGAAGATATAGCAAACAAAAAATTTGATTTTGCTGTGAGCAGGGCCGTAGCACCTTTAAAAGATTTAATCAGGTGGAGCTATCCTCTCCTGAAAAAAACAAAACTTAAAATTGATAATGCAGAAGGTGCAGAAACAATTTTACGGGCAGGTCTTATAAGTTTGAAAGGAGGAGATTTGTCTGATGAAATTTCAGAGAGTGGTGCAAGACCTAAAATAATTGAACTAAACAGCCTTTTTGAAGAAGACTTTTTTAAAGAAAAATATCTTCTTTACACCACTCCCTGATACATTTTTACCACCTTAGTTCAAGCCGGTTATTTCTTCTTTCAATATCGGCCATCCTATGGCTTGGATCTATTTCCACACTTATAATATCTATTAAGCGTTTATTTGTTTCTATTTCATACGTTGGGTGCGCCCATCTCCAGGCGGGGTAATTTTTCCTGTTTCCCATTCCTTCTTCTGCCAGTTTTGTTCCATACATTAAATTTAATGGTACATAATGCCACTCAACACTCCCATCTCTAAATGTAACTTTTACATCTACAGGCATTGGCATTTCACCAATTCTTTTTAATCTGATCCTGGTTGCTGCATTTTGTTCATATAAACTATCAATACCATAGTCTATTGTTTTTGTTGTATTGACCCAATACATTTTATACCAATCCAGTTTTATATCGCTATGCTTTTCAGCAATACGAATGAAATCATTTACATCAGGATGTTTAAATTTCCATTGCTTATAAAAATCCAGTAAAATTTGATCACGTACAGGTGCTCCAACTATATACCCCAATTGTTCAAGGAAAACAGCTCCTTTACTATAAGAGGCATTACTATAAGCATAGTTGGTATTAAAATGATCAGCATGTGTAGTTAAAGGTTCTTCCAAACCACTACGAACCAGGTTAAAATAGCCGGTGTAATTTGCATTATGACTCAGGGGCAAGCGGGAATAATATGTTGAATCTGAAACTCGCCGATGTACCGGACTTGAATTTGCTAAAACATGTTGCCTGTAATGTTCTTCGACCAGATTTGTTGCATATTCAGTAAATCCTTCATCCATCCATGCATATAATGATTCATTAAACCCTAGCACCATCTGGTACCAGCTATGCATCCACTCATGGAACACAGTTCCTAATCCCGGGCCTGATAGCATGGTAGACATAGCGTATTCCATACCTCCATCACCACCATGTATAAACGAATATTGCTTGTAAGGATAGGTGCCAAAATTCTTTTTAATAAA
>JACDAZ010000310.1 GCA_013695175.1 Flavisolibacter sp.
GTGTTCTTATGATCTGATTTTTATTAGCTTCCAGTTCAGTTGGATCCTGAACTATTTTTTCACTGCCATGTGTTTCAAGTAATTCTAATTTTGGATATTTATAATCCCTTAAGTCTAAGGTAGGTTCGTAAGGTTCTAATTCAGCAGGTGCAATTGCTATTGATTCGTCTTCTGTTTTTTCACCACCAACTTTTATTTCTAATTCTAATCCACTTCCGGTACCAATTGGTTTACCTGCCTTTTCCACAGTTGGTTTCTGTACTATTCGGTCATCATCGCGATGTAAAATATCATCAACTATTTCTTTTTCAATTCCCTCTTCATTTATAAGTTCTTCCTCATCTTCTATTTCAGTCAACTCCAATTCATCTTCATCCTCCTCTTTTTGATAATTCATTTTTTCATTCCCTGTAAGAACATTTCCCTTACCTGCATAAATATCATTTACAGAAACTCCTGAAGGTTTTATATCCGCTGAATCCTCCGGATCTGTTTTAGTATCTGGTTGTTGTTTTTTGGCTGGTACATTAAATGATGGATTGAATTGCCAAATTAAATAAGCTCCTGCTACGGCAAGTAATAATACAGTGGTTCCAATAAAACCAATGAGGTTAACCAGCCAGTTTGAGATCATATCTCCAACACCGCCACCAAATGGAAAAGTAGCATTGGAAAATAAAAATGAAAGTGATACTGAGGCTATTAATAAACCGAAAGTGATATATTTTAAATTACGCCAGACCGAAAAAACTTTTCTGTTGAGTAATAAATTTATTCCTGATACAAAAAAGAAAGTGCAGAATAATAAGGAAGCCACTCCAAAACCCCTATATATAAAAAAGTGAGAGACATATGCTCCTAATTTTCCTAACAAATTAGAGACATGACTTTCATCATCCATATCCCATAAAAAAGATGCATTATTATTAATAACCTTATCCTGGTCCTCTTTCCAGGTAAAAAAATAAGAAACAAAAGCAATAAACAAAAAGATAGAGATCAATAAAGAAATAGTGCCTATAATTTTCCATGTTCGTTCATCACGGGCAAGCTTCTTCAGATCAATTTTTTCTTCTTTATCTTTTTTAAACTTTTGAGGAGCAGGTTTTTTACCGGAAGCACCATTTGCACGGACGGTTCTTGCCGGTCTTTCGGCATTGTCTTTTTCCTCTTCAACAGGTTTAGGAATAGTGGATTTTTTTAGCTTGTTAGCCATAGAACAAAGATATGGATGGATTAGTTTAAATAGAGACGGGAAGCGAATCCCGGGTAAAATAATGCTATTTTTTGATGATGGCAATGAGAAGCAATACCCACCCTGTAATAAAAAGTAATCCTCCAATTGGAGTGATCATGCCTATTCCTGAAACGCCTACTTTATTCATTGCTTTTAAGGAAGCTAATAAATATAATGATCCTGAAAAAAGTACAATACCTGCAATGAAAAAAATACCGGCGTAATTTAACAGGCTGCTTTGCCACCTTTCATACATAATAGCTACCATGATCAGTGCAAATGCGTGATACATTTGATATTGAACACCGGTTTGATAAGTATTAACCGTTTCAGGTCCTACTATCTTTTTTAAACCATGAGCACCAAATGCTCCCAGAATTACTGCCAGTCCTGCCAATAAAGTACCTATAAATAAATATATTTTATGCATTTAAATGTTATTGGGGATGAAAAATTCTTTCCAGTAAATAATCCATATTTGTCTGTTCTTCACTCAAGATAATGGAAGCTTGCTCATAAAATATTTTCCTGCTTGCATATTTTTTCTGAATGTAGGATCTTAATCCTTCATCGGTGAGATCTTTTATTAATGGTCGCTTTTCTCTTTCCATTATCAAACGATCAAATAGACATTGCACAGAACAATTAATCCAGATGGTTGTCCCTTGCCTTTTCATGTAATCAATATTATTATAATAACAGGGAGTTCCACCTCCACAAGCCATGATAAAACTTTCATGACTTTCAGTTATCATGTGCAACACATCCTTTTCAAGTAATCTAAAATATTCTTCACCTTCTTCTTCAAATATAGTTGTAACAGGTTTTTCTTCCTGCTCTACAATAGCATCATCCAGGTCAAAAAAAGGAATCTGCAACTTTTCACTTAGCTGCCGCGCCCAGTGCGTTTTACCACACCCCATAAAACCAATCAGGTATATTTTCATAAGAGATGAAGTATGAAGTAAGAAGTAGGAAGAAGGATCATAACGTTTTCCAATTTTTGACCAAGGTAAATATTTTAGCCCCTGCATGATCTAAACTTACCATCAAACCATTAAGGTTGGTTTCATCTATATACCCACAGGATTTGGAGAAGTGAATCCAAACTTTTGTTTCTTCCAGTGATCCCATTGCATAAACTAGATGTCTCTTAAATTCATTTTCATAAATTCTTTTACCCCATCCTTCTGCAATATTTGCAGCAATTGATCGTGAAGATCTGATTACCTGATCGGTTAATGAATATTTTTCTTCCTTAGGAAATGCTTGAGTCATTTTAAATATATCCATAGCAATTTGAAATGACAGATGATATACCTCAAGATCCGCAAGAGACTTGATCATAATTTATCAAATTGATAATTAAAATAGTACTTTGAATTTTTCACTTCCTACTTCCTACTTCCGACTTCCTACTTCCTACTTCCGACTTCCGACTTCCTTACTTAAACGCATTCAACC
>JACDAZ010000189.1 GCA_013695175.1 Flavisolibacter sp.
GATAGTTGTAGTTTCATTTTTTAATTGTTTTAATTAATAAATAGTTGATGTTATTGTTGCTACTTAAAATCATTTAGATACAAGCTATTGTTACGTCAAATCATTATCAACGGAAACTGAGTAAGTGGGAGATGTTATTGTGTAAGTGATGTTTTTTATTCAATACAAGTTTATTAAATTGTAGTAAGAATTAGATTAATTATTGAGCAGATTTAGCAATAAAGAAATGCGGATTTGTTATTGTAATTACAGAAGCTTATCGTAAAATGCCTGCTGCAAAAGTTTATATTCCTAATGTGGAAAGTCCGGAAGCTTAGTTATTGGAATATATTTTTTTTATTAAGCTAATGCACTTTTTATTGTATTTACTCAGTTTACTTATTGATTATACTTTTATAGGCTCAGGTGCGTCTTTAAAATGCTTGTATTTTTCTAATAACCTGCTACCTGGTAAGTAATGGAAATAATTACTTTTATAAGAATTTTGGTATTTAATTCAAATCGTATTCAGAAGCATAGCTGGTTAATAAATAAGCACCATCAAAATTTTCAGGTTGTAAGGAACCCAATTTATTTTGTGCCATTAATAATAGAAAAATTCTAATTGGCAGCCGGTTTTGCATCCAGCACTTCAACATCAAATTCGAGAATGCTGTTAGGCGGAATTTTAGGTGCACGTGTTCTTATAGAATAGGCAAGTCCGGAGGGTATAACCAGATTAATTTTACCACCTGATTTTACTAAGGGAACTGCTAATTGCCATGCTTTGATCAGGCTCTTTAGCAGGAAAGTATATGTTTCGGTTTCGCTACCACTAATTACTTCTGAAGTTCCAAAAATGCGCAGCTGGTAACGTACTGTAACAGAATCATTAATGGTGAATGATTTACCGGTTCCCGGTTCCATTATATTGTAATAAACACCTTCTATGTTTTGTCTTGCATTTGAAGATCCGGAAGTGATTGCTTTTTCAATGATGTTTTTATCTTTTTCAAATTGTTGAACACTATCTATATTAACAAGCGGTGGAACAGGTGGAGAGGATAGAGGGTGCAATGGATTATCTAATCTTTTCCAGGAACCTGCAGCACGTTGAATCATTACATTGTTAAAAGCAACATCTATTACTGCATTTTTGCCAGTTGATTTTATAGCATGCAGTTCGGTTAGTGAACTTCGTTCTCCATTTATTCTGCAGGTGCCAATTAATTTCCATTTTTGCTGATCGGGTAAATAAATATAACCGGAGTAGATAGCAAAGTTTTCAGCAGTATCAACAGCAGAAGCTATCATCAATTTGTAATTGGTATTCTGTTGCCAGTTAAAGTTCCACTCTATTTCGTCTTTTTCATTTTTAGTACCTAAACCTGTTGCCAATACCTGTGCTGAAGCAGGAAATTCAAAAGAAAGTTCTCCTTTATTTTTTTCTTTTTCCAGCAGCAGTCTTACATGTTTTGTTCCCAATCCTGCATAAATTTCTTTCTTGCCGGCAGCACCAATGTTTACATCAGCAATAAAAGAGACTGCCTTTACAGAATCAGGTAAATGATAATAGATAGTAGAATCTTTACCTGCAGCATTTGAGTGATAGCATATCAAAAAATAAAAGATGGACAGCAGTCGCATAATAATAATGTTTATTCAAACTTATGGGAAAAAGCATGAATGGAACATTTAATAAAGGTTGTAACTGCTACTACAGGTCATTTAAAATTGAATTTTCACATCTACTTTACCCTCTTCATCATTAGCGTAGATCCAAAATGTATCACTATCATTATAAACTCCATAAACATATTTCTCTGTGCCTGTCCAGTGTTCTTCTTTTATTACCGGTAGCCATGTAGTTGAATTCTTTTCACGAAGAAATACCAGAACTGCAGTTCCCTGAGGTACAAAAGAAGTAAAATTATTTACTACCACTGTGCATCCCATTGGACAGCTCCATGTAAGATCCTTGAAGGTTACCTCGTTTTGGCCCACGTGAAGAACAAAAACTTTAACGGTGTCCCTGCCTTGCAATCCTAATGAATCAATTACAGTTAACTCAAATGCATATTCGCCTACTTTAAGATTACGAACTTTGGTTTCTAAAGAAGCAGGGTTTTCTATTAAAAGACTCCGGACCTGAAACTTTTTTCCATACATAACTGGCCACATTATTTTCTTTATCATAAGCACTGCCTTTCAGAAAAATTGAATCAGCAGGGAATGCTACATATTTAGTTTGCCCGGCGTTGGCTCTTGGTGCTGTATTAGTAATAGGAGGTGGAGTAGGAGGTTGAATGGCAGGTGGCGGGATGTTAGTTGTAACGACCTTTTTCTTTTTCGCATCCTGCAGCAAATAACAATATCATAAAAGCAGGTACTAGCATTACCTTGTATATTGAAATAGCTTTGAG
>JACDAZ010000198.1 GCA_013695175.1 Flavisolibacter sp.
TAACGCCTCATATCCGGGGCAACAGCATGTTCACTTAAATACTCTATATGCTTTTTGTAAAAAACAATCATTTGAGGAGGCAGCAGAAAAACTGCGTGATAATTTATTTGCCTATGCGCATAAAATCCCCAGCAATAAACTGTTTGATATGCAAGTAAGAATGTTATAAAGACTAGCAGCTTTTTCATTTATGCCTTGTTTTGAATCAATAACAATAAGCAATAACCAATATGCAATTTGCAAATGCAGTTAGTTTATCTCAATAACTCAATATTTATCAGGGTTATTAAGAATATGGTATGTTGACCTTACGATTTCTGATTTTTTAAGAAGTTAAATCAAATAATTTTTTATTGGTTATATATCCGTATGAAAGCTTTTTTTAAAAAAATAAACTGCCACAAGAACATTTTAAGTTCTTAAGGTATAAAAAAATGTAGATATTTATGTTTTTGGGTAGTTGCTTATTGCTTATTCAAAATTGCATATAATTCAGGTAACTCCAGATTTGGTTTTATCTTCTTCAAATTCTGTCACACCTCCGCTAATAGCGAATTTCATTGCTTCTGTTGAAGTTATATTAGTGATAGTGCGTACTCTTTCACGGGGAAGCAGGTATACATTTCCGGCTATAGAATAAGACATAGGAATATATACTGCCACATATTCTGTAAAACCGAAGTCCCGGGCTTCATCTTTTGTAATAAAGCCTACACGCCATACATCATTGTCGTCAATATTAGCAAGAACCGGACGATTAAATTTCTTTTTTTTACCGGCAAATGCTTCAAAAAAATCTTTTACAGTGGAATAAATAAAACGAATGCCCGGCGCTTTTTCCAGCCAGCTGTCAAACAGGCTAAACAATTTCAATCGAATAAAAAAAGAACTAAAATAGCCGATGGTGCAGATAACTGCAATTACAATAATAAATCCTAACCCATAATTTCTTACATGCACAGTTCCATCAGCTTCTGTATAAGTAAAAATTGGTACCAGGTTATCAATAGAGGAAATAATCCAATAAACAGCATAAGCTGTTATGGCAACAGGAGCCAAAATCAGCAATCCTTGTAAAAAATATTGGAATATTTTTTTGAATTGAAACCTTTCTGAAGAAGGTGTAGCCGGTAATTCATCCATATGCCAAAGGTATAGTTACTATTCATCCTTAAAAAGCTGCGTTCATAATAATTTAACGTTGGAAACTATCACTACGATAAAAGTTTCCATAGTTTTGCCTCCGTTTATGGAACAAAAAGATAGAATACTATTAAAAGCTCACGAATTATTTTGCCGGTTTGGTATCCGGTCCGTATCCATGGATGATATAGCTGGTCCGCTGGGTATTTCGAAAAAAACTGTTTATCAATATTATGCTGATAAGGAGGAATTGGTGAGTGCCGTATTTTCTTCTATTATGGATGACAATAAAAAGCATTGTATCATGGATAGGGAGAACGCTGATAATGCTATTCATGAAGTATTTCTGGCTTTTGAATGGGTGCAGGAAATGCTGGCAAATATGAATCCTTCAGTGCTGTTTGACATGGAAAAATATCATCCTGGTACTTTCAGAAAGTTTAAAGAATACCAGAATGGATTTTTATATCAAATGATCCGCTCAAATATTGAAAGAGGAATTGAAGAAGGATTATATCGTGAAGATGTGGAAGTTGATATTCTCACCCGCTATCGTATTCACAGTATCATGCTTTCTTTTAATCCTGAAGTTTTTCCTACTAACAGAACTGAATTAGTGCATATAGAAAAGGTGTTGCTTGAACATTTTTTATATGGATTGGCTACATCAAAAGGAGAGAAGCTGATAGAAAAATATAAATCCAAAGAACAAAAAAACAAAGTTAACAGATGAAAAAAGTGATTTCGATAACACTGGTTCTAATGCTGGCGATGCATTTCAGTTATGCCCAGCAAAGGCATGAACTTACAGTAAGGGAAGCAGTGGATTTGGCATTTAAAAATGTAATTGAAATTAAAAATGCTGAAATAGATTATAAAATGCAGGAAGCCATCAATAATGAAATTGTGGGTCGAGCATTACCCCAGATTAGTGGCAACATAGGAGCCAATCATTATCTGAAACTACCTGATATATTATTTCCGGATGCTACAGATTTCAGAATTTATTCCATATTAAAAGATGAGGGGGTATCAGGTTCCACGGGCCCCATAACCTCAGTACCTACACCACAATTAAGGCAGGTTAGTTTTCAACAACCATGGAATTTAACCACTGGTGCTACACTTACACAATTACTTTTTCAGCCGGATGTATTTGTAGGATTACAGGCAAGGAAAGCAGCTCTTGATCTGTCGGCTTCCATGATTGAACAAACAAAGGAAAGAGTCAAAGATTCTGCTTACAAAAGATATTATGCCATTCTTATTGCAGAAAAGCAATTGCATTTTATGAATGAAAGCGTAGTGAGGTTGGAAAGATTATACAGGGACAACACAATAATGTTCGAGAATGGTTTTGCTGAAAGGCTTGATATTGACAGGGTACAGGTTCAGTTAAATAATTTAACCACTTCCAGAAGTGTATTACAAAATTCTATTACGCTTGCTTATGCAGGATTAAAATTTGCTTTAGGCTTACCGCAACAGGATATAGTTGTATTAAAAGAAGATTTGACTACAGAAGCTATTAAGGAAGATATTCTGGAAGATGGTTTTGTATATGAAAACAGACCAGAAATAAGAACCTTAACCTATTCAAAAGAATTGCAGGAACTGGATGTGAAAAGATACAAACTGGGGGCACTGCCTACAGTAGCCTTTACAGGAAATTATACTATTAATGGATTGGGGCAGAAGTTTTTTACAAACAGTAACACGGTTTGGATAAATAGTTCATTTGTTGGATTAAATATTGGCATCCCAATTTTTGATGGTAACCAGCGTAGGCAAAAAGTACAACAAGCCAGGTATACTGTTCAAAAAATTGAAAATACAATTGATAATGTTAAGCAGGCAATTGACCTGGAGCAGGTTGTAACAAGGGAGAGTTTTAGAAATGCTTTACTGAATCTTGATGCACAGGAAAGAAATTCAGAACTGGCTGAAAGGGTGTACAACACCACCAAAAGAAAGTTTGAAGAAGGTTTGGGAAGCAGCTTTGAAGTTTTGCAGGCAGAAAATGATTATCAGACTGCGCAGGCTAATTATTTCACAGCATTATATAATGCAACAATTGCCAAAGTAAGTTATCAATATTCATTAGGAAGACTTCAATAAAAAACTTAGTAAATAAGAATACATGGAAAGGAAAATTTATTGGTTACTGATCATCGCATTTTTTACCGCTTCATGTGGTAATACTAAAAAAGACGAAACAGCTAACCTTAATGATAAAAAAGCGGAATTACAAAGCCTAAAGAATGATCAAAAAAAGCTTAGTGAGCAAATTCTTCAACTGGAAGCAGATATTGCAAAAGCAGATCCTTCTATTGCATCATCCAATGCTAAGCTGGTTAGTATAATGCCGGTTCTGCAACAGGATTTTACTCATTATATAGAATTGCAGGGAAGAGTGGAAGCAGATAATATAGCTTATGTAACGCCAAGAGGTGGTCCCGGCCAGGTAACAGCAGTGTATGTAAAGCGGGGAGATGCAGTTAGAAAAGGACAAGTCTTACTAAAGCTTGATGATGCAATTGTTCGAAGTCAAATGGCACAATTACAATCGCAGGTAGCATATGCTAAAGATTTATACCAGCGCCAGCAAAATTTATGGAAGGAAGGTATAGGTACAGAAGTGCAGGTTCTTACAGCACGTAATAATGTTACAA
This sequence comes from Flavisolibacter sp., assembly GCA_013695175.1. Taxonomy (GTDB): domain Bacteria; phylum Bacteroidota; class Bacteroidia; order Chitinophagales; family Chitinophagaceae; genus Flavisolibacter. The sequence goes on from JACDAZ010000198.1 coordinate 3,816, forward strand.
ACCTGGAAAGACAGATGTCAACTTTAAGAGAGCAGCTGGCTTTTTCAAATGTACAGGCAGGTATATCTGGTATTGCCGATGAAGTTAATATTCGTGTTGGTGAAACTTTTTCGGGTTCACCGGCACAGGGAATTAAAATTGTAAATACCAGCAACCTTAAAATTTCTGCAAACATCCCGGAGAATTATATTACCCGTGTAAAGAGGGGTTCTCCAGTGGAAATTCTTGTCCCTGATATGAATAACCGTATCATCAATTCTTCAATTTCATTAATCAGTCAATCGATCGATCCAAATACAAGAGGCTTTATAGTTGAAGCCCGCATTCCTTATGATGGAAGTTTAAAACCAAACCAGATTGCTCAATTAAAAATCAGGGATTACACAGCAAAAGATGCATTGGTAGTGCCGGTTAATGTGATTCAAACTGATGAGAAAGGTAA
>JACDAZ010000311.1 GCA_013695175.1 Flavisolibacter sp.
TCTAATACATCTGCAATTATATGTTTACATTCCAGTACCCAGATTTCAGCCTGGTGCTCATTCATAGAATGTTTTCTTTTATATTCAGCTACATAAACCTTATCCTGGTATTTTTCTATCAGCAATGGGAATTCAGGCATATCATGGTCATAGATTCTATAACAAGTAATATTCTGGCGTTGCGCCTGGCCGCGAAAGATGTCTGTATACTTTTTCCAACCGGTTTTGAAACATTAAAAATTTATCAATTGATGGGTGCATTTGCTAAAATTTTTAGAACTTCGGTATCTTTCAATTCTTCAAATTTAGTAATTGATATACGCTATAGTAGATATTGAAACAACCGGTGGCTATGCTGCTGCAAATGGCATCATTGAAATTTCCATACAGGTGTTTGATGGTGAGCGTGTCATTGACCGTTACGAAACGCTTGTTAATCCAGGGGTTGTTATTCCTAAATATATACAGGCTTTTACAGGCATTAATCATGATATGGTTAAAGATGCTCCCCCTTTTGAAGATATTGCCCGTACAGTTTATTACCTGTTACATGATAAAATCTTTGTAGCACACAATGTAAACTTTGATTATTCTTTTTTAAAAAATCATCTTGAATATTATGGTTATTCTCTGCATGTAAAAAAACTTTGTACAGTTAGATTGTGTCGTCAAATAATACCGGGTCTCCCCTCCTACAGCCTCGGCAAACTGTGCAAATCATTAGGAATTGAATTGCAAAACCATCACAGAGCCGGTAGCGATGCAGTTGCCACCACTGAATTATTCAAATTATTGTTAGAGAAAGATGAAAAGAATTTTATAAAAACAAGCTTAGAAAGAACTTCTAAAGAACAGGTTTTGCCACCAAATGTACCTGTAGAACATTTTAAAAATTTACCTGCCACACCCGGTGTATATTATTTTAACGACAATAAAGGAAAAGTTGTTTATGTAGGTAAAGCAAAAAATATAAAACAAAGAGTTAACAGCCATTTTAGCAATAATTCGGACGGCAAACAAAAACAGAATTTTTTAAGATATGTGTATGGAATAACGTTTCAATCAACTGCTACAGAACTGATGGCAGCCATTTTAGAATCAACAGAAATAAAAAAACTATGGCCTGCTTTTAATGTTTCTCAAAAAAATCCTGAAGAAGTTTATAGCTTAATTATGTATGAAGACCAGAAAGGATACTATAGGCTTGCTGTTGAAAAAAAAAGGAAACAGGTAAAACCTATTTTTACTTTTCATTACAAAGTACATGCACATGGTGTATTACAAAAACTAATAAAAGAATTTAATTTATGCCCTGTGTTATGTTTTGTACAAAGGGACAAACAAAAATGCGAAGAATTAAAAGAAGGAAATTGCTTTGGTGCGTGTGAAACAGTGGAAGCAAATACCCTTTATAACAAAAGGGTTTTAGAAGCTATTTCTTCACTAACTACACGTTCATCTTATGTTGTGTTAGATAAAGGATTACGTGATGAAGAAATATCCTGCATTATGGTATCAAAGGGTAGTTTTTTTGGGATGGGATATTTGCCAAAAAATTTTACGGACATTACAGAAGAAGCAGTGTACAAATATCTCCATCCCTATAAGGAGAACAGTTATATAAAAACACTTTTACAAACTCATTTATCAAAATTTCCCCACCAGGTACATCACATTGCAAAATGAATTGCAAGACCTGTAGTAGTTTTATTAATACTACACATAGTTTTTAAAAAAATTAGAAAGTAATTCGCCTTCAGACTCGCATTATATCCACTTAAATTTTACATGCCTGGGAGCATCATCAAAAATTTTATGAATTGTTTCCGGGGGTGCAGTCAATTTTCTTTCCCTGATGTTGATCCAGGCTCCGTCTACAGTTAATATTGCTGAAAGGATATTTTCATTCTTATAAATTTCATGCTGAATGGATACTCGTGAAAAATCAGCTTTACTCCAAAGGATCTGAATATCTATTTTAACTTTATCTCCCATTCTGATTTCTTTTTTAAAAACACACTCCTCCCTTAATAATATAAAACCTGTATTTAATTTATTCATGGTCTCAGGTGTTAATCCATGTTGCGCAAAAAAATTTAACCGGCACAAAGCACCCCAGTCATAATAAACTGAATGTCTTAAATGTAAATTCGGATCCATATCTGACCAGCGAACTTGTACATCTTCAAAATATTTCTCCATTAAGAATGTTTTTTAAAAATGCAAAGATGCAGAAATAGAAAAAATTGGCTCATATATAAATTATATAATCCTTTACATTAGCCGCAGCTTATATGCCTATTTTTACTGCATAATCAAATATTAATGAAAAAATTATTTTTTGCCCTATTTGCCCTTACTACTTTAGCCTTACAGGCACAACAAAAAAAACCAGTACCTGCAAAAAAACCGGTTCCAGCCTCCGCAACTGCCCCGGCACTCAAAAATTTGACTGATTCCGCCTCTTATGCAATAGGAATCAGTGTAGCTAATTTCTATTCGCAACAAGGAATTAAAAATATAAACCAGGCAATGGTATCAAAAGCTATTACAGATATATTAGGTGGAAAAAAACCTTTGCTTGATGAAACACAGGCTAACCAGGTTATTATGCGTAGCATTAATGAAGCCCAGTTTGCTAAATCCAAAACCAC
>JACDAZ010000231.1 GCA_013695175.1 Flavisolibacter sp.
TGATCAGGATACCACATTAATCTAACAGTACCAATAGGTGCTTTCCTGTTCACTACCGCATTTAAAGATCCTGGTGTACCTGCATGTCCCTGGAAAAATGAAATACCTCCACCCACAAAAGCAACAAGAGCATACTCACCTTTTTCTTTTTCTTCCTGGCTAAAAACTACTACAGGAATAAAGAAGAACAGCCATAAAATTATTTTATACCTATTGTTTGACATAATAATAATAAGCTACCAGTGAAGGATAATTAGATAAAATACCATCGAATGAACCCTGGTTTATAAAATTTTCTACAAATTCAGGAACATCAAGTGTCCACACAAATGCTTTTTTACCGGCTGCCTTCACTCTTGCCACTTCTTCATTTTGTAAGCCAAGTGTCCAGCGTGGTGCCCATACTCTTGCATTTATATTTTCTGCATCGGAAAGATCCAATTCGTATAAAGAAGGTACAGACCTGTAATCAGGTAATTCTTTAAATCTTTGAAGAGCATCTTCAGTTGGGAGTCCAATAACTATTTCAATTTGCCTGCCTGCAGCGGATGCTTTTTGTAAAAACTCAATTTGCAATTGTCTTACAGGCTCAAAAGAAGCTTCATACTTTACATCAAGCCATACATAACGAAGGTCGGTTTCATACACAATAGTTTGTAGTGCCTCTCTTAATGTGGGAATACGCTGACCATCTATTAATCTTACCTGCGTAAACAGTTGATCATAGGTATATTTTTCAACTTCTCCCCCCAATCCATTTTTTTGAATCAATCTTGTATTAAGTGTATTGTCATGATATAGTATAGGAATATTGTCCTTTGTTTTTTTCACATCTATTTCAATACCTGTTGCAGCAAGTTGAGATGCAAATTTTATCATTCCAATAGAGTTTTCTGAATAAGGTAAAAGATCAGAAGTGCGTCCACCTGCACGGTGTGCTAAAATCTCAAAAGTATTTCCATTAAATAATCGTCTGTCGTATTCCAATTGAATATTAGAAACGGGCTCCTCGGATCCATAACCAAAAACACCATTGATAACGATACTGTCTTTTAAGATAAGAGGAGTGGTTGAAAATAATTGACCCGCGCCACCCGCATTTGAAATTGACATACGGGCTACACCGGTTTCTGTGTTGATCATTTTACGCCAATATCCATTTAATAAAATTGAATCACCCGACCTTTTTCCCTGCATAATAAAATAAGAAACATCCTTACCACATAGAATTGATAGATGATAAACTGTATCAGCACCTTGCATCACATAGCTCAATTTTAAAGCTGCCAGCTCACCAAATACTCCATCTTCTTCTGTGATATTATAAACACCTTCCATTGCCATTTTTGATTGGAAGCTGAGATTAACAGATGAGGGAGCATCAAACAATGCCCATTGAAGATCAGGTACCGGTGCTTCATAAATTTTCCTGCAGGAACCGGTAATTACCATTAAAAAAATGGATATGATTATATAAAATCTCATAGTACAAAACCTGCAATGACTTCCGGGTAAAAGATAGTTTTATTAAATGTGGGAAACAAAGGCCAGGTTTGCCAGAAAAAATTTGTGTACTGTCCTTTAAATCCAAGAATGAAACTTTTATTTTTATATAAAGGCTGCTCCAGCATTATCGATCCTGCATACCCATTCCATTCCAAACCTGATTTTGCTATACTTTGTTTGCCAACAGTCGATCTTTCATATAATGTAATCATGGCTTCACCTTTAAGTGTAACCAAAATTTGGTTTTTCATTTTTATTCCCAGGGAAGCATTTGGATAATTGATCCATCCGTTTGCTTTTGTATCAAAGCTGCTAAAATTAAAATACCCAAACCACCATGCTATATCATCACCTACTGAAAATGAAAGCCTGTCATTAATAACATGAATCCATCGCGGACCAATTGAAAGATGATTTTGAATAACCTGGAAATTTAAACGACCGTCTATTGCAAATTTGTTGTTGATCTTTCGCAATACATGCAGGTCACCGGCAGGCACTCTTGGTCTTGCTTCTTCCGTTACTTCATCCGGTATATTAGTAAATGTGGCTCCCAGTGATGTATGCCAGTTCCTGTCCATAGGATAAGGAAAAAACAAGTAAGACTGTTTTAAGGGAACAGGGGTTTGCGCAAATAATACATTAGCAGGGAAAAGCAAACAAAGAAGAATAAAAAATTTTAAACCATTTATGAAGAGCATCATATTATTTGAATGGACCTTATTTTTTTAAGAGTTTGGTCAGGATTTTTTTCTTAAACCCATTATTATGTCTTCACCATGCAAAAAATAAACCGTAGTTCCATCTACCTTATAACCATCCACTTTATTAAGTGCTTCCAGGAAAATCTTCTCTCCCCCACCTTCACAAAACATTTTTGTCATTGCAAAACTTTCCGGAAAATGAATTTTGTTATTTTCTAACGTAAAATTGCCTGTGAAAGAATTACAACTTGTGGTGCCATTAAACTTTTTTGTTGCAGTATCCAGGTTAATAACCGGTTTTCTTAAAGAATAAATATCATTAAAACCAATACCGGATATTTCAAATACCTCCCAATTACCATGAAGAACATGATTCCGGTGAACTTCACCAATTCTGTCTCTACTTGCTAAATACAAATAAGGTGCATGAAAATGGTTTACAAAAACTTTTGATTCATCCTGGGGAAATTTTTTAAAATAATTGGTGTCAGCCAATAAAACTACTTGTTGTCCTGCCCTTACATAATTCATGCTGTTATCATATTCAGGTGATTCATATCCCGGAAGTATTTCTTTTACGGAAGAAGAAACATATTTCCCCAAATACTTACGGTAGTTACGTGCAGCTTTATTACTGGGTTTATTTAACCTGCCATAAGCATAACCAAGCGCCCAGTTTTTTGGCCATTTTGATTTACCAATAAAATCTTTTGCATTTTTAAATGGATTGATGGAATTAAAATCAGTTATAGTTTGGATAGAAACAGGTGTTTGCGGAACCCAGTCCGCCGAATTAACCACATTAAATGCCCAGCCACCTTGTGTCATATTTTCATATTCATATGCAAAGAATATATTTCCCGGTTTTGGAGCGGCACTGCCATAAGTTTTAAATCTTATCCCTTCCAATTTGTTAGATTGTTTTTGAAGCTGGTGTAAATATGCAGTAAGCAAATAAGCAATGGCACCTCCCTGGCTATGCCCGAGGATGATAAATTCTTTTTTACCGGTTGAATGTAACGAATCTATTTTAGCAAGAATACCGGGTAGCAAAAAACCTGTACTTACCAGCCAACCTATATGCACGGCTGCTTGCGGATGTGAAGCAAGATCATATTCAAAACGATAATCCTTTGTCAATTGCAAAGCTCCTTTAGCCGGCACCATAGCAGAATAAAAATTGGCCAACCAGCTTGTTTGGCTAGCTGTTGTACCCCTGATACTGATAATGGGAATACCTGTGTCAGACATCCATAAATCCCATTGATTTTCCAGCCCAACTGTTTCTGATCTGTATATTCTTTTAAAACCTTGAGGTGGTGCTATTTTAGCGGAATAAGCAGAATCTCCAAATTGTGCTGATACACCTAATAACTTTATATATTCAGCCATTTCAAATCCCGGACGCAGGTTTTGTGCAAAACTTTGTATAGATATAAAAATGGCAATAAAAAAAATTAGCCTGTTGATCATGTGTCTTTTTGTTTTACGATCGATAAATATTTACATAAACCAATAAGTATTGATTTTGTTTATTAACGAAACTAACTAAATGTAATTGCCTGTTTAATTGAGGTTTAATTTTTTTAAAATTAAGAAAGATTAAATATGAATGCTGAATTGATCGAATACCAGCTGCTTATAAAATACATTAATTAGGGGACAAATTGGGGTTTGTTGTTCACAGTTCTAATTCCCAACACAATTTTCTTTTACCGATACCACTGCACCGGCTGAATTTCTAAACATAATTATATAATATTATATAGGAGAATCTTGTGCAGCTAAAATTTTTTATACACAAAAGAATTGGTATGGTTTTTCTAACACTATGTCTAAAATAATGTGTTATGAAAGGTAGCAGAAATCAAACAAATATGCAGAGTAAACAAATGATAGGTCATAAGCCAAAGCCTGATGTGCGTGATGACCTGGATAGCAGGAAAAATGAAGAGCAGAATAGAAAGGGAACTGATGTAACGAACAATAAAAAGGAAACAAAAGAAGGCAATTTGAAAAAGAAATAACAGTGCCCCGGTTGGGGCATTTTTTTGACCATAAGGGTGGTAATTTTGCACATGCCTTTTGTTGCAGACCAGGTACATAATAAAATAGAAGTTGTTGCTGAACCTGCACGTATTATTTCTCTTGTGCCTTCGTTGACCGAACTGTTATTTCATCTTGATCTGAATAATGAAATGGCTGGCATTACAAAATTTTGTATTCATCCACAGCAATGGTTTCAAACAAAGTCAAGAGTAGGTGGCACTAAAACTGTTGATCTCGATAAAGTCCGTTCATTAAACCCTGATCTTATACTGGCGAACAAAGAAGAAAATGATCAGCAACAGATTGAAGAATTATCAAAAGAATTTCCTGTTTGGATTAGTGATGTTAGCAACCTGCAACAGGCATTAGCAATGATAACTTCTATTGGCGAAATAACAAATAGAAATAAAGAGGCAAATGAAATTAGTGATTCCATAATAAAGGAATTTTCTTTATTGGATCATTATGTAAAAAAGCAACCAGTTTGTTATCTTATCTGGAAAGATCCTTACATGACTGTTGGTGGTGATACATTTATTCATAATATGCTGGAGTATTCAGGTTTTGAAAATATTTTTAAAGATTACAAACGTTATCCTAAAACCAGTTTAGAACAATTAAATCAACTTCCTTTTGAATATTTGTTCTTATCCTCTGAACCTTTTCCATTCAAACAAAAACATGTTGATGAATTGCAAGACCTGCTACCGGGAAAAAAAATATTTTTAGTGGATGGTGAAATATTTAGCTGGTATGGAAGTCGCTTATTAAAAGCCCCTGTCTATTTCAAACAATTGCAACTGCAGTTAATGATGTTTACCTAAATTCGATGATGCAGCAACCTGTGTCAGACAAGCCTTCGCAGAAA
>JACDAZ010000253.1 GCA_013695175.1 Flavisolibacter sp.
GGAATAGCCTTAATTGGATTAAATGGTAAAGTTGGTAAATGGAATCTGCAATTATTGGATCAATATGCTGCTAATATTTTTAACACACTCATGCTGCAGACAGATTTTAAAAGTAGTTCTGCAGCCAATTATTGGTTTGGAGGAATGCAGTTTATAAAACAAGATGCTGTAAACGATGGAGGGAATGAAGATCCGGCAAAAACTTATTTTGAAAGAGATGGTAAGGCAATCACATATGGCAGCAGAGTGGGCGTTAAAATCAGTGAATGGGAAACTTCTTTTAATTATAATCGCATTACAAAAAAAGGCAGGTACCTGATGCCCAGGGAATGGGGCAAAGATCCATTCTATACCTTTATGCCAAGGGAAAGAAATGATGGTTTTGGTGATGTGCATGCATATGTATTTAAGACTCAGCATCAATATAAAGAACAACTAAAATCTTCTTTGGGAGTTGGTTATTTTAATTTAACAGCTGTTGATAATTTTTATTTGAATAAATATGCTATGCCATCTTATTATCAATTGAATCTTGATTTCAGATATGACTTTAAGGGTATATTAAAAAGTTTAGAAGCACATGCATTGTATGTTCATAAATGGAAGGCAGGAAATGAAGCAGAGAACTACAAATATGTTTTTAATAAAGTAGATATGAGTCTCTACAATTTTATTTTAAATTTTAATTTTTGATTTCAAAAATTGTATGACAATACTTTTGCATGTTTTGAAAACATAAAAAAGTTATTTTATTTTTTAGTTCCGGTTATGACTTTTAAAATTAGGTCCAATCCCAAATAACTACTTGCCATTCATCTATATCATCAACATATGTATGTATTGTTTTAAAGCCAATTTTTTGATGTGCTTTAATAGATCGAATGTTTTTTGTAGCAATATCAGTCAATATAAAATCATATTGTTTATGATACAATTCTTTATGCTTTTGATACAGCATATTTACCAGGCCTTTGCCTCTATATTCTTTTGCTATGCATATTTGACCCATGCAATAAAAGCGGTAATTGAATATAGGTTGATTATTTAATTGTAGTTTTTGGAGGTTTTGAAAAACTATTTGCAGGTCGGGATGAAATTCTGCCGACTCTTTTAAAGTTGTTAATGCATATCCTGCTACTATATCTCCATCTTTAATAATAACACTTGGCGCCAGTTGATGCATTTTCTCCAAAAGTTCTATGGAATATAACCAGCTCACAAATCCTTCTTCTTTTTGAATAGAAGGAGAAAGATTCTGCCTCAGGTTCTTTTGATTCAGCGCATGAATCTGATGGATTTCATCTTTATTACTAGCAGTGGTTGCATAAAGCATAATACAATAGAGATGTTATGAAATTATTTAGTGTAAATCAGTATCATGAGCCAATTGAAATATGATGAAGCAATGGTGCCCTTCATGTAAAAGAAAAAAATTAACCCATTCCAGGATATTCATTTCTCCATATTTTGTGTGCACACCTGCACGTTGTAAATGTGCTTCAGAAAGGTGCATTACCTGGTTTATGATTACCTGGCGATCTGCATTTAACCTTTGTATTAAATCAATAGTTGATTTTTTTCTCCAATCATCAAACTGTGGATCTTCTTCAGCTTTATACCGGGTAATAAGAGGCTGATTTTCATTCAGCATTTTTTTTATGCGGTCCATAAAAACAGTTTGATACCTGGCAAGGTGAGCTATCAATTCATGAATGTTCCATTTTGTTGGAGCTGTTTTAAGCAGAAGCTTTTCAGCAGGTAAAGATTTTAGTAACCAAATTATAGAAAGATGCTGGTATTGTAACCGTTGAATGATCTGTTCTTTTTTTTCCATTGTTAACTTGGCAAGCTTATGAATTATTTTCTTTGGGTGCAAGTTGCTTATCAAAAGCATATTTGCCTGCTCCGTAAAATAAAAATAATACATTACTGAAAAACATAGCCAGGGCAGGAGTCATTTGTTCAAAACTTTGTCCCAGGTGCACCATCAAAACAGCTATTAAAAAATTGATGATCATGAGTAAAGCTGCAATCCTGATCTTCCATCCCAGTAAGATCATTATTCCGGCAAATAATTGAGCATAGACAGATACTACTGCAGAAA
>JACDAZ010000265.1 GCA_013695175.1 Flavisolibacter sp.
TGTAGCCATTGCCGCCGGTAAGGTGGCTGACTGGGTACTGAAATAAGCTCCAAAAGGACATCCTAGCCAACACTTATTACGGTACTGGCAATTAGTTCTATTGTTTAATGGAGCGGTTAAATTAGCCGCCCGTCCCATGATCATCCTCTTCCTACCATAATGTTTATTGATTCTTTCTGCAACATCTTTCTCCACACAATTCATTTCCATTACAGGTTGAAATTCACTATCAGGTAATTGAGGAAGTCCCTCTTTTGAACCACTGATACCTGCAAATTTTTCAACGTAGCTGTACCAGGGAGCAATGTCTTTGTACCTGATAGGCCAATCTACAGCTATACCATCTTGTGCATTAGCTTCAAAATCAAATTCACTCCAGCGATAACTTTGTCTGCCCCATAAAAGAGAACGACCTCCAACCTGGTATCCTCTAAACCAGTCAAAACGCTTTACTTCAACGTAAGGATTATCTTTTTCGTTAGCCCACCAGTCAAGGTTCATTTCGTTTAGGGGATAATCTCTGCGCAATACCGGATAGTCCTGGATCATTTGCTGTGTACGACCACCACGGTGTGGAAACTGCCAGATATCCTTATTGGCATTTACATAATCTTTTACATGCTCCACATTTTTGCCACGTTCAAGTAATAAAACTTTGAGTCCTTTTTCAGTCAGTTCTTTTGCAGCCCATCCGCCACTGATGCCCGAACCAACAACAATTGCATCATAAGTATTATCAGCCATATTTCAAGTTAAGTTATTAATTACAAGTTTGTTCAATTTAGCTATCAGCTATCAGCTATATAATTTTTTTAAAATATAAATTATTCAACAATTAATTATCAAATTAAAAAACATCACAATTGCATATTTGATCATACATCACAAATTCTTATTGCCTCTTCCAATGCTGCTATTTTATTTTCTTTTGATGGGGCAAATTCCTGCGCTACATATCCTTTAAATCCTGTTTTTGCTATACCCCTCATAATTGCCGGATAAAATAATTCCTGTGAATTATCAATTTCATGTCTTCCGGGCACGCCAGCCGTATGATAATGACCAAAATATTTGTGGTTATCTGTAATGGTTCTGATTATATCGCCTTCACTGATTTGCATATGATAAATATCGTAAAGCAATTTAAAGTTTTCGGATCCTATTCTTTTACATAACTCTATACCCCATGCAGAATTATCTGCCATGTAATCAGGATGATTTATTTTGCTGTTTAATAATTCCAATTGAATAATAACACCTCTTTTTTCAGCTAATGATAGAATTTTTTTTAAGCCTTCAGCACTGTTTTTCAGCCCGGTTTCATCATCCATTCCTTTTTTATTTCCGCTAAAGCAAATAAGATTTTTATATCCTGCATCAGCCACCATATTAATATGGTCGGTATAATTTTTAACTAAAGTTGCATGATACTGTTTGCCATTCCATCCCTCGGTAAGTGATATTTCTGCACCATTACACATGGAAGAATCAACACCATGTTTCTTTAAAACATTCCATTCTTTTGGACCTACCAGGTCAATAGCTGAAAAGCCGATTTTCTTCACCACATTACACAATTCTTCAAGGGAAAGAAAACTATAGGTCCACCTGGCAACAGAGTGATTAATGTTTCTTTTCAGCGTATTTGCTTTTTTTGCTCCACAGGTTGATAATGTAATAGCAGGTACTGCCACAAGAGCAGAACTACCCAATACAATATTTTTTATAACATTTCTTCTTGTAGTCATATTAAGTTATTGGTGTTTGCGCTAAGCCTTTATCTGCATCTGCGTCAGTAATTTCTTTTTTCCGGATTGGTTTAAACAACAAAGCAAATAATGCAAGAATAATAAAAGAAATTATTGCAGGTATCATCCAGATATTTTTCCAGTCATGTCCATCAACAGTAGCATATTTTTCTGCAATTATCCCTGCAAACCAAAATCCAATTAACATTCCTACTCCATAAGTTGCTAAGGTAATCATGCCCTGTGCTGAAGACCTGATGCGATCGCCGGCTCGTTCATCTGTATAAATTTGTCCTGTAACAAAAAAGAAATCGTAACAAATACCATGAAGGATAATACCTGTGTACAACATCCACATTCCACTCCCGGCATCTCCAAAGCCAAAAAACAAATACCGTAATGCCCAGGCTGCCATTCCTACAAGCAACATTTTCTTTACACCAAGTCTAACAAAAAACCAAGGCATTAAAAAAAGAAAAACTACTTCTGAGATTTGCCCAAATGTCATTTTACCCGCAGCGCCTTCAACACCTGCTTCATTTAAAAACAGGTTTGTAAGCTGGTAATAAAATGCCAGCGGTATACATATTAATAATGATGATATAAAAAATATAAGAAAATTCCTGTCCTTTAATAGCCCTAATGCGTCTAAACCAAGAATCTCCCCAACAGTTACTTTTTGCCCTGCCTTTGGTGGTGGCGTTTTTGGTAATGTAAAACTATAAATGCCTAATGCAAGAGAAACAACAGCTGCAGTTAAGAAAGTATTTATTAAAGACTGGTCTCTCTCCCAACCCATCATCGTTATTACCCAACCTGTAGCAATCCAGCCAATAGTACCCCATAATCTTATATAAGAAAACTCTTTTTCGGGATTGGACATTTGTTTAAATGATATAGCATTAACCAGCGCAAGTGTTGGCATAAACAATATCATATAAACAAGTAATAATGGGTAAAAAGATGCAAAATCATCCACAGTAGTTATATAATACATTAAGGCTGCGCCGGCTAAATGCAATATGCCCAATATCTTTTGTGCATCAAAAAAACGATCAGCTATTAACCCTATAACAAAAGGAGCAATAATGGCACCTAATGCCTGCGTACCATAAGCTAAACCTACCTGCACGTCAGTAGCATCAATAGATTTTAAATAAACATTCATTGTTACAAACCAAATGCCCCAAACAAAGAAATTAAGGAACATCATAGCAGAAAGCTGCATTCGTGTAAAAAATTTCATAAGCAGTAAAATTGGTTTAAGAAAAAAACTTGTGCTGAAAGATTGCAAGCATAAGTGTAAACAAACATTCGTAGGTTATTAATTCTTAGTAGTGTTAAATGTACTATTTTTTGAAAAGCTAAATTATCTAAATTTTTTAATGCTAAAATTATTTCTTAAAAAAAATATAAGGCAGCAAATCTGCAACAGCTTAAATTTATAGATCGCTATATTTTAAAGCTTATGAGTGATTTACAAATAAAAGAACAACCCAAAACCTATGATGCTATCATTGTTGGCTCCGGTGCCGGGGGTGGGATGGCGGCTTTTATGTTGGCGAATGCCGGACTATCAGTTTGTTTGCTTGAGGCCGGTCCCGATTATGATCCGGCAAAAAATGTGATGCAAATGAAATGGCCCTGGGAATCGCCACGCAGGGGTGCCAGTACAAAATACCGGCCTTTTGGTGATTTTGATGCCAGCTATTGGGGATGGGAAATTGACGGGGAGCCTTATACTAAAGAACCGGGAACGCAATGGGACTGGTGGCGGGCAAGAATGGTTGGTGGTAGAACAAATCACTGGGGCAGAATATCTCTTCGTTTTGGACCAAAAGATTTTCAAAGAAAAAGCATTGATGGTTTGGGTGAAAATTGGCCTATAACATATAATGAGATCAAACCATACTATGACAGGCTTGACCAATTACTGGGAGTTTTTGGAACGAACGAAGGCCTGGAAAACGATCCCGATGGCATTTTTCTTCCCCCTCCCAAACCACGATTGCATGAACTAATGATTAAAAATGCAGCCTTGCAATCTGGAGTTCCCGTTATTCCTTCGCGTTTATCAATACTTACCAAAAAAATAAATAACGAACGTGGCGTTTGTTTTTACTGTAATCAATGCAATCGCGGCTGCCAGGTATATGCCGATTTTTCTTCGTCATCAGTTTTAGTGAATCCTGCATTAAGAACAGGGAAGGTTGATATGTTTACAAATGCCATGGTCAGAGAAGTGCTTACTGATAGAGAGGGTTTGGCTACAGGCGTTTCATATGTCAGTAAAGATAATTTACAGGAATACCGGGTAAAAGGAAAAACCGTTGTACTTGCTGCCAGCGCCTGCGAAAGTGCACGCTTGTTATTAAATTCCAAATCACCACGGCATCCAAATGGATTAGCTAATAGCAGTGACGTTGTTGGCAAATTTTTACATGATTCAACCGGTGCTGCAGTTGGCGGTGTTTTACCAAAATTGTTTGGCAGAAAAAGATATAACGAAGATGGTGTGGGTGGACTGCATATTTATTCACCGTGGTGGCTTGATAATAAAAAATTAGATTTTCCTCGGGGGTATCATATAGAATACTGGGGTGGTATGAGCATGCCCTCCTATGGTTTTGGCTGGGGTGTAGAAGGATTAAATGGAAAGTATCAAGTTAACGGAACTCAAAAAGAAGCCGGTGGTTATGGTAAATCACTAAAAGAAGATTACCGCTTTTTCTATGGTGCCCAGGTGGGTATGGCAGGGCGTGGTGAAGCTATACCAAGAGAAGATAATTTTTGCAACATAGATCCCGGTGTAGTAGATAAATTTGGAATACCAGTATTAAAGTTTAATGTTAAGTGGAGCGATTATGAAGTGAAACAGGCAAAGCACATGAAAGAAACGTTTAAAGAAATTATGCATAATATGGGTGCTGTAATAACATCGGGTGCTGATGATGGTCCTGAAAATAATTATGGATTGGCACCACCTGGAAAAATTATTCATGAAGCCGGTACTGTGCGTATGGGAAATGATGCAAAAAAATCCGCATTAAATAAATGGAACCAGGCCCATGATTGTAAAAACTTATTTGTAATGGATGGCGGACCTTTTGTTTCACAGGCAGATAAAAATATTACGTGGACAATCATGGCTCTTGCTATGCGTTCATCGGAATATTTGGTGAGTGAAATGAAAAAAGGAAATATTTAATGTGCAAATGTGCGGATATGAAGATTTGGAGATTTGGAGATTTGGAAATGTAATAATTCAACATTTATAATTTAACATTCAACATAATAAAAAGATGCATCGTAGAGAAACTTTAAAAATATTAGCTATCAGTACTTTATCGGCGCCCTTTGTTTTAAACAGTTGTAAAAGCAAAGAACAGGAAACTGCTGATGCAAATAAAGCAGTAGCTAAAAGTTCCATTGATCGTTTTAAAGAAGAAGCTGAAGCGGATAAGCAAATAATGAAAGGTCGATTTTTTACAGTTCATGAAATGGCAACAATTGCTGTATTGTCTGATATTATAATTCCTGCCGATGAAGTGTCCGGAAGTGCAACAGATTCAGGTGTACCAGATTTTATTGAATTCATTGT
>JACDAZ010000280.1 GCA_013695175.1 Flavisolibacter sp.
TGACAATGGTGTATCATCTTTCATCAACAGAACACAGGCAAACAATAGTTATTAAAGCAAACCTTAACAGGGAGAATCCTGAAATAAAAACGGTATCTGATATCTGGCGAACAGCTGAATTTCATGAACGTGAAGTGTATGAATTATTTGGAGTAAAATTTATAGATCATCCCGATTTAAGAAGATTGATACTTACTGATGATTTTGAAGGGTTTCCTTTGAGAAAAGATTTTGAGGATCCGGTGAACATGATCAGATTATAATTATTGATGCTACTTCTTTAAGAAGATAAAATGTATACTGAAACACAAATACTGGAAACTACTGATTATTCAAATAGCAGTGTAGACGGCACTGAAGGGTTGGTTATAAATGTAGGCCCTCAACACCCGGCCACACATGGTGTATTACATCTTGTAATTACGCTTAATGGAGAAACTATACAAAAAGTAGAACCTCACCTTGGTTATATACATCGTTCTATTGAAAAAATGTGTGAGAGCTTAACGTACCGTCAATTCATTTATGTAACCAGCAGGATGGATTATTTATCATCACACATTAACAATCATGCTTGTGTACTTACGATAGAAAAAGCCATGCAGATTGAAATACCTGAAAGGGTGAAATACATCCGTGTGATCATGGATGAACTTACACGAATAGCTTCTCATGAATTATGGTGGGGAGCACTGGCAATGGATGTAGGTGCCTTCACTCCATTCTTTTATGCCTTCAGGGAAAGAGAAAATATTACAGAAATCATGGAAGAAACCTGTGGTGCCAGGTTAACCATGAATTATATGGTTCCCGGAGGAGTGATGGCTGATTTGCATCCAAATTTTCAAAACAGGGTAAAAGCTTTTATTAAACTCTTTTATTCCAAGATCCATGAATACGATGAATTGGTAACAAGTAATGTCATTTTTCAAAACAGGTTAAAAGGTGTGGGTGCTATCTCAAAAGAAGATGCAATTTCTTATGGTTGTACCGGTCCTGTCGGCAGAGCAAGTGGTGTTAGTTGTGATATAAGAAAAATTTATCCTTACGAGATCTATGATAAAATACAGTTTGATGAAATATTAGAAACGGCAGGAGATTCCTATGCAAGGTATATGGTGCGTATGAGGGAGCTAAGAGAGTCGGTAAAAATACTGGAACAATTGATTGATAATATTCCTGAAGGTGATTACCAGGCAAAGACCAAAGCAGTTTTGAAATTGCCTAAAGGTGAATTTTATACCAGGGTTGAAACTGCAAGAGGAGAATTTGGAATTTATATAGTGAGCGAAGGCGGTACAACACCGTACCGTATTAAATTTCGTTCCCCTGGATTTTCCAATTTATCAGCTTTAGATCATATGAGCAGGGGCAGTAAGATTGGTGACCTGATGGCCACAATGGGCACATTGGATCTGGTGATACCGGATATTGACAGATAGCCCCCTGTCCCCCGAAGGGGGAACTTAGGTGGTATTGACTAATAATGTTGGATAGATAAAAATTAAAGTGTGATTTGAAATCAATGAATATTAATATTTACATAACAACTTAAATCTAGGTTCCCCTTTTGAGGAAAGGTTTTTCAAATCTTCAGCGTTATAACATATGGCAACAATGGGCACATTGGATTTGGTGATTCGGATATTGACAGATAGCCCCCTGTCCCCCGAAGGGGGAACTTAGGTGGTTTTGACTAATTATGTTGGATAGATAAAAATTAAAGTGTGATTTGACATCAATGAATATTAATATTTACATAACAACTTAAATCTAGGTTTCCCCTTCGGGGGACAGGGGCTATTATGTTTAGTTTAGAAGGCATAACAAATTCAATACAGGAGTGGCTTTTTGCAACTTTCAATCCAACTGTAGCACTGTTGATACAGTTTGCTATTGTTATACTTTTAGCTATTACATTATTTGCTGTTCTTGGATTGGTACTGGTGCTTATGGAGCGAAAAGTGGCAGCACGTATGCAAATACGTCTTGGTCCCAATCGTGTAGGTCCGCAGGGTATGTTCCAAACAACTGCTGATACATTGAAGCTGATCATGAAAGAAGGATTAACTCCTGATGGTGCTGATAAATTTCTTTTTAACCTGGCTCCCTATATAGTAATGATCGTTGCCATGTTATTACTGGCACCAATTGCTTTTGCAAAAGGTTTTCAAATTTGGGATATTAATATTGGAGTGTTGTATGTAACAGCAATTTCATCGCTGGCTGTGATTGGAATTTTGATGGCAGGCTGGGCAAGTAATAATAAATATTCCATGTTGGGTGCCATGCGTAGTGGTGCACAGATAGTAAGTTATGAACTCTCAGCAGGACTATCTATCATAACTATTGTTGTACTTACGGGAAGTTTACAAATTTCTGAGATCGTTGCATCGCAACAAAATGGATGGTGGTTATTTAAGGGACATATTCCTGCCATCATTGCTTTTGTTATTTTTATTATAGCCGTAACTGCTGAAACTAATAGAGCACCGTTTGATCTTGCAGAAGCAGAATCCGAATTAACGGCAGGATTTCATACAGAGTATTCAGGTATGAAATTCGCCTTGTTCTTCCTTGCTGAATACATCAATATATTTATTGTCTGTGCTATTGGCGCTACCTTGTTTTTAGGAGGATGGATGCCTTTGCACATTGGTAGTTGGGAAGGTTTCAATCGTATCATGGATTATATACCATCTGTAGTTTGGTTCTTTGGAAAAACATTTTTCCTCATCTTTTTGATCATGTGGTTCAGGTGGACATTTCCAAGATTAAGAATTGATCAGTTATTGAATTTGGAATGGAAATATTTGTTGCCAATAAGTTTATTCAATCTCTTACTGGTAACGGTGATAGCAATTTTAGGTTGGCATTTTTAATTTCGCCACTAAGGCCCTAAGGAACTAAGTAACACTAAGGCTTTGTGAAACTTTGTGACTTAGCGTCTTTGTGGCAAAAAAGATGAACAGAAATACTTAAAGTACAAGTGAGTGACACAACAGGCGATGCTATGAAAAACAAAAGCTGATAAAAAATATTCAATGTTTATAAAGGAATATATAAAAGACATTTTTAGAGCTGTAAAATCATTGCTTACCGGCATGAACCGGACAGGCTATTATTTTGTGAGGCCACGAGAAATTATTACAGAACAATATCCGGATAACCGTGATACACTTGTGTTGGCTGAAAGATTCAGGGGTGAAGTAGTGATGCCACATGATGAAAAAAATAAACATGCCTGCACGGGTTGTACTGCCTGCGAACTGGCTTGTCCTAATGGCACCATCAAGATCATTACCAAATTTGATATCAGCCCGGAAGGCAAAAAGAAAAAAGCGCTTGATACTTTTATCTATCATCTTGAATTATGTACTATGTGTAATTTATGCGTTGTAGCTTGCCCTACAGATGCTATAAAAATGGCGCAAAACTTCGAGCATAGTGTGTATGACAGAACCAGGCTTACTAAAAAATTAAACAACCCGGGATCAAAAATTAGGGAGGGAATAGAATAATGAATGCAGCCGCCATTATTTTTTATGCTATTTCTGCTTTGATACTTGGAGCAGGAATTTTAGCTGTAACATCAAGAAAAATATTTCGTTCTGCTATTTGGTTATTAGCCTCACTGGTAGGTGTAGCCGCACTTTATTTTTGGATGCAGGTGGAGTTTATTGCGGCTGTACAAATTATTGTTTATGTGGGTGGCATTGTTGTTCTGATTATATTCTCCATTTTTCTAACACATCAGAGTGGACAAGATTTGCCAAAGCCCATACTGAAGCGAACTATTTTTTCAGGGCTTGCTGCTCTACTGGGATTAGGGTTTAGTTATAATCTTATCAGGGAATATGGGTTTCAGCCAACAACAATACCTTTTACACCCACAGTAAGTGATATAGGTACACAAATGCTGAGTCCTACGGAATATGGATATGTATTGCCATTTGAAGTAGTGAGCATGTTATTGCTGGCAGCTATGATAGGTTGTATAGTCATTGCAATGAAACCACCTTCAGAAACAATAACTATTCAATCAATACCTGCACAAGACCCGGTTAAAGGAAAAATAAATATTAAAGAACCTGAAATGATGGAGGAACTATAATGCACGCAGTACCATTAGAACATATTTTATTTGTGAGCACTGCTTTGTTTTTTATTGGCATGTTTGGTTTGTTTACCCGGCGAAACCTGATCACCATATTAATGTCTATTGAGCTTACTCTGAATAGTGTCAACATCAATTTTATTGCATTTAATAAATACCTGTATCCGGAAAAACTGGATGGGGTGTTCTTTACCATTTTTATAATAACCATTGCAGCGGCCGAAGCTGCAGTTGCCATAGCCATTATTATCAATCTTTACAGAAGCCATAAGTCTATTGATGTAGAAGCTGCAGCCGAACTAAAATTTTAAAAGATGTTGTACCACGCTTATATACTTCTTGTCCCACTGGTTCCACTGGTAACATTTGTTATTCTTGGATTGTTTGGAAGAAGATATTTTAATCATTCAGCTGGCATAATTGGTACAGGAGCATTATTGGTTTCAACAGTTGTATCCATAATGATCGCTTATCAATATTTTTTTGTTGATGGTGCCACAGATGGAGTTTATCAAAAACTGGAGGTTTTAAAATATACATGGCTTCAGTTTTCCCCTGCTCTTTCTATTGATATGGGTTTTTTACTGGATCCTATTTCTGTGATGATGATAGTAGTTGTAAGTTTTGTATCACTGATGGTGCACATATTCAGCCTTGGTTATATGAAAGGTGAAGAAAGGTTTGCAACTTATTATGCGTTCCTGGCTTTATTTACTTTTTCCATGTTGGGATTGGTATTGTCAACCAATATTTTCCAGATCTTTATTTTTTGGGAACTGGTAGGTGCATCATCGTATTTATTAATAGGATATTATTTTCAAAAACCATCTGCCGTTGCGGCTTCAAAAAAAGCATTTATTGTTACACGATTTGCAGATCTTGGTTTTTTAATTGGCATATTGATCCTTGGTTTTTATGCAGGTACCTTAGATTTTGGAATATTAATAGACAGGTTAACAGCAACCCAGTCACCCGAATTTTTAAGCATCACCACAGCATCTTTTATGGGAATTTCTGCACTGACCTGGGCACTTGTTTTGGTGTTTATGGGTGGTGCCGGTAAATCTGCCATGTTCCCGCTTCATATCTGGTTACCCGATGCCATGGAAGGTCCAACACCTGTATCGGCATTGATACATGCTGCTACCATGGTAGTGGCAGGTGTTTATCTTGTAGCAAGGCTTTTTCCCATTTTTGCAATTGA
>JACDAZ010000319.1 GCA_013695175.1 Flavisolibacter sp.
GCCCGATACAGATACTTTTATATTTTGATTTTCTAATAAATACAAGGCATCTTTCAAACTCATTTTTTGCACATCCGGCATCAGTTTTCCACCTACAGGTTTACCCGCAACTACAGCTGTACCTGAATCACTTTGAAATTTTACCCAATTATGGTTGTTTGATGCATCTGAAAACCTTACATCCAATGTTTTTAGTACATTCTTTATATCATTTGCACTACCGGCATAAAAAGAATTTGTGCTGTCGGCAACTACTGGTACAGGATTCAATCTTTTTTGATTTACATACAGAGGATAAATCTTAGCAGCAACTTCGCGAAATACTGGTGCTGCCAACTGACCACCATAATGCATGGCAGCATGAGGTTTGGTTTTGATCACTACTATCATTGAATATTCCGGATTGTCTGCAGGAAAATATCCGGCAAAAGAAGCCTGGTAAACGCCATGATGATATTTTATATTTCCACTTGCAACATGTGCTGTACCTGTTTTACCTGCTACCCCAAATGGGAACCCTTTAAATATTTTCTTTGCTGTCCCTTCTATTGCAACAGCTTCCAAACATTCGCGGGCAGCGCTTATAACTCCCGGACTTGCAATATTTTTTGACAGAACTATAGGTTCAAATTCAGTTTCCGTAACACCATTTTTACGTATGCGGTTTACCAGGTAAGGTTTCATAAGCTTACCATTGTTGGCTACAGCATTATAAAGCATTAAAGTATGTAAGGGTGTTACCTCTATTGCATAACCAAAACTTGCCGTTACCATAGCATGTAAACCTTCTTTATTTTTTTTCAGTCTTGGTAAACGTGGTATGCCTTCACCCATTAAACCGATGTCGGTTTTTTTATGCAGATGAAATTGTTCCAAATAGCTTTTATAAAGATCTGGTTGTGTAGCAAAGGCTTTATAAGCAAGTTTACTCATGCCTACATTAGAGCTATGAGCAAAACATTCTTTTACGGACATCACTGCCTTGGGTGATCTTTCTGCATCAGTTACATTTCTAACACCAACATATTGCGACCCTGAAGTACCTACTTCCACGGGATCATTTATGGTTACTGTACCTTCTTCTAAAACGGCAAGCAGTGTAGCAAGTTTAATAGTGGAACCGGGCTCTGTTGAATGTAAGGCTACATTTAAATTTTCATCATAAGTACCATCCTTTCCAAGGCTAAGATTTGCAATAGCTTTTATTTTACCCGTTTTAGTTTCCATTACTATGCAGGTGCCGGATTGAGATTCGCTCGTCACCATCATTTTCATCAACTCCGATTCTACAATATCCTGCATTCGTATATCTATAGTCGTTATAATGTCTCTTCCATTTTCAGGATCTATTTCATAACCTTCTACCGGTACCGGTGCACCACCTGCAATAAATCGAACCAGCCTGCGACCTGTTGTACCGTTTAGCAAACTATCATAGGTTCTTTCCAAACCTACATTTTGTGCATTGTCGCGGGCCAGTCCAATTGTTCTTCGGGCAAGTAATCCATAAGGATTTAATCTTTTTGATTTGGTTTCTACAATTACACCGCTTTTGTTTCTTCCGAATCTCACTAATGGAAATTGTCTGAAAGCTTTGAATTGTTCGAAGGAGAGGTTTTTCTTTAATGGATAATATCTTGATTTTTTATTGTAACCTGCTTTTAGCTCACGCTTGTATTCTGAACTGGGTTTGTCTTTGAAATATTCAGCTAAGGCTATACTGAATGAATCAATATTTTCTTTAAAACGCTTGCCTCCTTTATCTCTTAACCCT
Source organism: Flavisolibacter sp. (assembly GCA_013695175.1). Lineage (GTDB taxonomy): Bacteria > Bacteroidota > Bacteroidia > Chitinophagales > Chitinophagaceae > Flavisolibacter. The sequence goes on from JACDAZ010000319.1 coordinate 1,775, forward strand.
TCTGCAGCAAAGTCTATATAAATATCAAAGTAAGGAATGGAGGTACTCAACATCTGGTCATCTTCGCTATAGATGGTACCTCTTTCAGCATCCAGCTCTACAAATTTTTGATGCAGGCTATCGCTTAAATTTCTCCAATAAGCACCTTCAACACGTTGTATATAAAAAGCACGACCCATTACAAAGAGACTCAGTACAACAATCCCAATGAAACTGAGATATACTCTCCATAATATGTCGCGTTTAATTTCCAATTTATTTTAGCTCGTTAGTTTTTAGTTGTTTTTTGAAGAATGACCGGTGTTTCCTTCAGCTCTTTTAAACCCAGTGGCTCTACCAGCTTTACTAATTCACTTTGTTTACTCCTGTATAAGACATCGCCTTTTACAGTTTTATATTCATACTGTAATTCCTTCAGCTCTTTGGTTGTCCGGTTAATACCCCTGTTTAGTTTATCAGCATAATGACCATTGTATATATACACTACCGCCAACAGGGTAAGAAATAAAAAGAAAGGCATCTGCCTTACAATAGATTGGTAATTCAGTATTCGTTTCCAGCGAAAACGAACTTCTCTTTCTCTAAAAGTTTGTTCCATCAGTCAACCTTCTTATTTTAAAAGGTCATCAAAGGATATTATGATTTTCAGTCTATTTTTTCGGCTACCCTGAGTTTTGCACTCCGGGACCGTGGATTTTTTTTTCTTTCTTCAGCCGATGCCTCAACAGGCTTTTTTGTTACCAGCTTCAATGGATTTTTATTTACACTCATTTCAAAAGGATGGTCTACCTGCTCTTCAAAAGTTCCGATCTTAAAAAACTTTTTTACCAACCTGTCTTCTAAAGAATGAAAAGTAATTATGGCTACCCTCCCACCTGGTTTTATAATTAATGGAATTTGATTTAATAATTCCTTTAATGCTCCCAGTTCATCATTTACTTCAATTCTTAACGCCTGGAAAACCTGAGCGAAATATTTTGCAGGGTTGCCTTTCACTATACCATGCAAAGCATTTTTAAAAGCATCAATTGATTGCAGTGAAGTTGTTTTTCTTGCTGCTACAATTGTTTTTGCTAATGTTTTTGCATTCGTCACTTCACCATATTGTTCAAATAATTTGTGCAACTGTTGTTCTGAATATGTATTTAAAATATTAAAAGCTGTTAGTTCCTGTCGTTGATCCATGCGCATGTCCATGTCAGCGTTAAAGCGGGTTGAAAAACCACGACCTGCTTCGTCAAATTGGTGGCTGCTGACACCCAGGTCTGCAAGCACTCCATCTACTTGTGAAATTGAATGCAGCCGAAGAAAGCGTTGCAGGTGTCGGAAATTGTGCGGAATAAAAAGAACCCTTTGATCATCGGGAACATTTTTACGGGCATCTTCATCCTGGTCAAAAGCTATTAGTTTGCCTTTTTCCTCCAGCTTTTCCAGAATGGCTTTGCTATGTCCCCCTCCACCAAAAGTGCAATCCACATAAATTCCATCCTTTTTAATATTCAAATACTCCAGTACTTCGTTTAGCAGAACAGGCGTATGGTAAGCTGCGGAGCTGTGGTCAGGGAGTGAATTTTCCTCCTTTCCCATAGCTTAGCTAAGGTTATTTTTTACCATTACTGTCTGTGCCAATCTGCTAAAATCCGTTGGCGAATACGATTCAAAGAACTTTTGATACTCATCCTTATTCCAGATTTCAATCTTATTTACAGCTGCTGCTAAAACCAGGTCTTTGCCTAATCCTGCATATTCTTTAAGATTTTGGGGGACGAGTATCCTGCCTGCTGTATCCTGTTCTACCTCAATGGCTCCGTTTAAAAAATACCTTCTGAAGCTTCTTACTTCCTGATCAAAGTCGTTTAAAGTGCTGATTTGGTTGAAGAGTGGTTGCCAGCTTTGCAAAGGGTAAAGACTAAGGCATTTTTCAAACCCCCTATTTATGACAAAACGTGTAATTTCATTTTCTGGTAGCTGACGTTTGATTCCAGCCGGTAAAAGGAAGCGACCTTTGGCGTCCATAGTTGCTTCATATTCACCGAGAAAGCTCAAACTCATAAGAAAAATAGAATTAGTTGACACAAATTAACACTTTTTACCACTTTTCAATGAATTTTGAACATTTTATATTTTTCCACATAGCTTTCTTTTAGGAATGTGCTTATTTCACTATGTTTCACAGTAGAAAATAATTTTCATTCTGTTAAAAGCTGTTAATACACTGTGGAAATGATGTGAATTGGTGTTGATAACCTTAGATATGGCAATAGTTAATTGCTATTTAATATGCAAAAAAATCTTATAATAGGTGATTATACTTATGACTTACCCCAGGATAAAGTAGCCTTTTTTCCCCTGCAACAAAGGGATGCATCAAAACTGCTTGTATACAAAAATCAAAGAATAGAAGATGGAAATTTTAGTGAAATTGCTTCTTATGTACCTACTGAAACGGTTTTGGTAGTAAACAACACAAGAGTAATAGAGGCAAGACTTTATTTTACTAAAGAAACAGGTGGTAGAATAGAAATTTTTTGCCTTCAGCCACACCATCCGGCAGAGATGGCAATGGCAATGACACAAAAAGTAAAAGTAAGCTGGCAGTGCCTGATAGGAGGAGCCTCAAAATGGAAACCGGGTCAGGTATTAGAAAAGGAATTAATAATTGGTACTGAAAAAATAATTTTTAAAGCAAAATATATTACAAAGGAAGAAGATCATTTTATTATTGAGTTTGGTTGGGATTCAGATCATTCATTTTCAGAAATTTTACATGTTGCAGGAAATATTCCTCTTCCACCTTACATAAAAAGGAACACTGAAGAATTAGATAAAGAAAGATATCAAACCATTTTTGCAATACATGAAGGATCCGTTGCAGCACCCACGGCTGCCTTACATTTTACAGATGAAGTTTTTGGGAAACTTGCGCAAAACAATTGTAAAAGAGAACACATAACCTTACATGTGGGTGCAGGAACTTTTAAACCTGTTAAAACAGAAACCATTGCAGATCACGTGATGCATGCTGAAAATTTTTCTGTTACTCTCAACACTTTAAAAAATCTAATTAATGCAGCTAACATTATAGCTGTGGGAACAACATCATTACGTACACTTGAAAGTCTTTACTGGATGGGAGTGAAAGTATCAAATGGAATAAATGAATTTTCAATAACACAATGGGAAGCATATGAGATTGATAATAGCTTAACTTATAAAGAGAGTTTATTGGCTATATTAAATTATATGCAAATAAATCAACAGGATGTAATTAACTGCAGCACCAGTTTACTAATAATACCCGGATATGAATTTAAATCTGCAAGTGCAATAATTACAAATTTCCATCAACCCCGATCAACTTTACTTTTATTAATTGCTGCTTTTATTGGAGATGCATGGAAGAATATATATGATCATGCTTTAAAAAACAATTACCGCTTTTTAAGTTATGGTGACAGCAGTTTGTTGTTCAGAAAATAATTATTTTTTAGATAAGGGGAGTTCTATAGTAAAACAGCTTCCTTTACCCAAAGTACTTTCAGCTTTTATATGTCCGTCGTGAGCATCCACAACTGTTTTTACATAGCTAAGTCCTAAACCAAATCCTTTTACGTTATGAAGATTACCAGTATGAGCTCTGTAAAACTTTTCAAAAATGCGCTTTAATGTTTCCCGGTTCATGCCTATGCCATTATCCTCAAGGCGTAAAATAAATTTTTTTGTGTCTGAAGAAGTATAAATACAAATTTTGGGAGGAACATTTTCTTTAGAATATTTTACTGCATTATCCATTAAATTATTTACCAGGTTTGAAAAATGAACTTCATCGGCTTCAATTGTATAATTGGTTGCCTGTAAATCTAATTCCAGATCTCCTTGTTTTTCGTGCAGGCGCAACATAAAATTATCTGCAACATCTTGTATGATCTGGTGTGCATTTAGGGGTTTTACATTCAGCTGAACTTCCTGCCGATCCATTAAAGCAGACTTTAAAATTGTTTCAACCTGGCGGTTCATTCTCTGATTTTCTTCCTTAATAATTTCAGCGAAATAAGACATCTTTTTTGTATCATGCTGTACCTTCTCATTACGCAAAGCATCAACAGCAAGTGAGATGGTAGAAATGGGAGTCTTAAACTCATGTGTCATATTATTAATGAAGTCATTCCTTATTTCGCTTAGTTTCTTTTGCCTCAACATAGTTCTTATTGTAAGGAAAAATGCAGTAAAAATAATTAGCGTAAAGATGATTGCAATTACAATAGGTATTCTTAAACTGCGCAATACAATTTGTTCAACACGTGGTACAACTAATATCAAAACTTCATCTGCAGAAAGATTTTCTGCTGCTGAACCACTGGGAGGAAGTATAGCTCCAATATATATGTAATGATTTGTAGTATCACTAAACCACTGTTCAAAATTGAGTGACTGTCTTTCTATTTGAAAAATACCGCTGGTTGTATTTGCAAGTCCAAATTCAAATGGGATATCTTCCATTTTTTGGGCTACAAAAGCCAATCTGATTTTATTGAATAATTCAGTAGCAGTAAATCGTTGCGAAACATTATATGGCTTTCCAAAATCAAGCCTGAATCCTTCATCCAGGGGTGAAAATGGTCTTATAGAAGCGGGGGCACTTTTATATTGACCCAGCTCATTACAAACCAGGGTGGCAACATTTTCTACACGCTGCCTAACCTGATCCTCTCTAAGTAGTAACATATTCTTTAACCAGGAAACCTGTATTAGAATAATACCTACTAATGAAAGGGCTATTAAAATGACGATTATCGGAAATATTCTTTTCAAGCTAACAAAATGCGTAAAAAAATCGGGTCTACAAAAATATGGAGCCACTAACTATAATTGATGGCATAAGTTTATTATCATAAATTTTTAACAGCTTTTGTATCAGTCCTAAGCAGTACATTTAAAATATGATAGAACCAGCAGCAGGTGTATTATTGATAGCTGATCCATTTTTAAAAGATCCTAACTTTCTTCGCACTGTTGTTTTTCTAACCGAACACAAAGAAGAAGGCACCATAGGTTTTGTAATAAACAGGCAATATGAAAACACCTTAGATGAATTATTACCTGAAATTGAAGGGCATAAATTACCGGTTTATTATGGCGGTCCTGTTCAAATGAATACCATCCATTTTTTACATAGATATCCCGATGAGATTCAAGGAGGCATTGAAGTGATGAAAGGTGTTTACTGGGGTGGTGATTTTGACTCTGTAGTGGATTTAATTAATTCAAGTAAGGCTGATCCAAATAAACTCCGTTTTTTTATCGGATACTCTGGGTGGAGTGCAGGACAATTAAATATTGAAATGAATGAAAAAACATGGATCACAGCCAATGCCACTCGCAATATTATCTTTCATGAAAATGCTGAAGAAATCTGGAAAGATTCTTTAAAATTACTTGGCGGCGATTATGAAATGATGATCAATTTTCCAATTGATCCGCAATTAAATTAATTAAGGAATACTTATTTTTTTATAAGCACTTCCCAATCTTCCGGCTTTTGCTGAACATTAAAGGCAACATCATATTCATGTCTGTATATCTCCATGTTACAGGTTTCATTTCCCAGTTTTAAATTGGTGATGACGATTTTTTCCAGGTATTGCGGAAGCAAAGGGCGATTGAAAATTACCTGCTTTTGCAATGCATTTATTTCTATTTGCAAACAAGCCTGCATTAAAAAATACACTGTTGCTACTGACCATGCCTGCGGTGAACATGCAACAGGATAAGCTGTTGGACCCTCACCGGATCTTCTTTCAAATCCACAAAAAAGTTCCGGCAATCTTTGCAGCTCTATAAATAATGAAGCATCAAATAAAGATTGCATAATAGTTTGCACTTGTTTCCTTAATTGGTATTTAGCCATACCATAAGCTATTAATGCATTATCGTGTGGCCAAATAGATCCATTATGATAAGAGATGGGATTATAGCGAATTTCTTTTGCACTCAATGTTCTTATACCCCAACCACTGAACATATTTTCATCTAATAAAGTAGCTGATAATTCTTTTACCTTGTCATCATCTACTATACCTGTAAATAAACAATGTCCGGCGTTGGATGATACAACCCTGCAAGGTTTTTTATTACCATCAAGCGCCAGCACAAAACATTTTAATTTATCATCCCAAAAATCTTTATTGAAATTAGTTTTTAAAACTGTAGCCTCTTCTGATAATTTATCACTGAGTTCTTTATCGCCTAACGCATCTGCAAGTTCTGCGGCCCATTTTTTTGCACCATAAACATAACCCTGTACTTCACATAAAGCAATTGGTGGTTCACATAAATTACCATCCTCGTACATAACAGAATCATGAGAATCTTTCCAACCCTGGTTGGTTAAACCATTTTCTGCTTTGTGTTTGTATTCAACATATCCATCTCCATCCAAATCGCCGTATTTCTCAATCCATAATAATGATGCTTTTATGTTGGGCCATATTTTTTTAATGGTTTCTAAATCGGCAGTACGGTGGTAATACATTCCTGCCAGCATTATAAAAAGTGGTGTGGCATCTATAGTTCCATAATATTCTCTAAAAGGAATTTCACCCGTATTAGCCATTTCACCGGTACGTGCTTCATGTAAAATTTTTCCAGGCTCAGCATCTTTAGCAGGTATCAGTTCTTTTGCCTGCATTTTCGATAAAAAATTCAAAGCATCTTTTGCTATTTCCGGTGCAATCCAAAGCACTTCCATTGCAGTTATAATTCCATCTCTGCCAAAAGCAGTATTATACCATGGCACACCTGCATACGGATATTTACCATAAGCTGTTTCAGTTAAAAGAGAAAGTAAATCTGCCTTTGAACGGTGTATCCAATGATTGAACTGATTATTGGAAGTATGTATTTCTGCAAATAATAAACGTGCTTTTTTTACCTGCTCGCTTAATAATTTCTTAGCATCAGGAACCTTATATTTTTCTTCCCCATTCAATCCAAAAAATGTTTCTTCTGTTTTAAATAAGATATTGTAATGAAGAACAAATGAATCGTGTGTTTTTATATCTATTTTTAATTGTGCTTTTTTATCTTGAATAGATAGCTTTTTACTTTTAACATCGGTAAAGTCAATTACTGTTTCACGGTTGATGTTATCAAGACCTTTGTATTGAAAACAAATTTTGTTGTTGCTGGTTTGTAATTCCGGTTTAGGAGGGTTCACGTTTCTAACTATACCTCTTACTTCAAAAATATCTTTAAAATCAGCATCAAAAGAAAGTGAAATATCAAAGTGACATGATTTTTCACCATAGTTTACAAACTTTATTTCTTCGTAATAAATTCCATTTCTTACAAACTGACTCCTGGAAATATGCAATGTATTTTCCATGATATTACAAGCTGTCAGATCAGGATTTGTAAGATCTACTGATAAAATATCATTATCTTCTTTTATAGAAGAACTTAACAGCAATGGTTTAATACCATTAACTCTTAATTCAAGTTTATTTATAAACCGGGTGCCGTAATGAAATATACCCTGCGCTTTTTTTGATTGGGGAAAAACATCTCCCCAACGGTCAAAAATGGCAAAGGTGTCATAATGATTTAACACCTTTACTCTATCGTCGTAATTAACTGCATCTGCGGGAATATGAAACTTATTTTCTTCTGTAGTTATTAATTCCTGTGGTATCATGGATCTTTAATTTAGCATACGTACCCTTAAATCTTCAGCCTCTTGAATTTGTAAATTACTTTTAGTTTTTGTTTTCCTTTGGAAGCACAGATTACGGTAAATATCAACATAATCCTTGGCCATTCTTTCTGCAGTATAATATTGTTCAAAACTACTTCGCACTAAAGATCTTTCTGCAGGAGTTATATTTTGAATAACCTGCACTGCTTCATCTACATCTTTTACAATATACCCGTTCTCGCCATTTCTAATAATTTCATTTACGGAACCTTTGCCATAGGCAACAACCGGAGTGCCACATGCCATTGCCTCAATCATCACCATTCCAAATGGTTCGCTCCAGTTAATAGGAAATATTAAGGCTTTTGCATTACATAAAAATTCCTGCTTTTGAACTTCATTAATTTCTCCAATAAATTCTATTAATGGATGATCTAACAAATGTTCAATTTCTGTTTTAAAATACTTTTCATCTACCTTATCAACCTTTGCCGCAATTTTTAATTTGATACCGGCTTTTTTTGCAATTTCAATGGCTTTATCAGGACCTTTTTCAGGTGATATTCTACCTAAGAATGCCAAATATTCTCCAGATCCATTACCTGCTTTAAATAATTCTGCTGGCAGTCCATGGTATACTTTACCAACAAAATTAGCCTGTGGTACAGGTTTTTGCTGATCAAGTGAAATAGAAATAACAGGATTTGAAAATGTATTATAGATCTCTTGTAATTCAGGAACATCCAACCTTCCATGCAACGTTGTTACATGGGGTGTTTCCATTGCTTGTGAAAATGGAAAATGCAAATAGTCTGTATGAAAATGAATGATATCAAATTCTTTCGACCTGTTTATAACATCCTGTAGTTGTACAATATGTAATGCTAAAGGGTCAACAGAATCAGGATTTAAACGTATGGCTTTTTTAACACCCGGAACAAGCCTGGCATTTGTTACTGAATCACCTGATGCAAATAGAGTAACGTCGTGACCCTGCTTTACCAATTCTTCGGTTAAATAAGATACTACTCTCTCTGTTCCACCGTATAACTTTGGTGGCACTGCTTCATATAAAGGCGCTACTTGTGCTATTTTCATTTTTAATTATTTGTACTATAGCACCTTATACCAACTTTATGCCTGAAGTGAGAATCCAGGGAAATAAAAAAAGACCTGCTTTAAAACAGGTCTTATATAAAAAATAAGTTAAAAAATTATTCTACAATTTGTGCACCTTCAACCAATACGGTGACTTTATTATTTAAAACTTCTACAAAGCCTCCTGTAATATCATAAAATGCAGAATGTGCATGTTTATCACGAAGTACTTTTATTCTGCCTGCTTTTAATGCACTTACCAGGGGAGCATGTTTTTCCAATACTTCAAAGGATCCGGTAATGCCAGGCATTTGCACACCATATACCTCGCCACTAAATAATTTTCTTTCCGGTGTTAATATTTCTAAAGTCATAAGCCCCTGTTCCCGGTGGGGAACTTAGATTTAATTTGTTTAATAGAATTGTTATAGTACAAGTGTGCGACGCAACAAAAGATATATAGTAGTATTTCTGCTGGTTACATAATTATCATTTTACAAAAAAGAACTTTTTCAAATACTAAGGATGTGTTCTCCTAAGTTCCCCCATTGGGGGACAGGGGGCTCCTTATCCCTGTGCCTGTGCCAATAATTTCTTACCTTTTTCCATAGCATCGTCAATAGATCCAACAAGGTTAAAGGCTGCTTCAGGATATTCATCTACTTCACCATCCATGATCATATTAAATCCTCTTATAGTTTCTTCAATAGGAACCAACACACCTTTTAATCCGGTGAATGCTTCTGCCACGTGGAAAGGCTGTGATAAGAAACGCTGTACTTTTCTTGCACGGCTTACAACCAGTTTATCTTCATCACTTAATTCATCCAAACCAAGGATTGCAATAATATCCTGCAATTCTTTATAGCGTTGTAAAATAAGTTTCACCCTGTTTGCACAATTATAATGTGCATCACCAACTACAGAAGGCATAAGAATACGTGATGTAGAATCTAACGGATCCACAGCAGGATAAATACCTAAGTCAGCAATTTTACGTGATAAAACGGTTGTGGCATCTAAGTGGGCAAACGTTGTAGCCGGGGCTGGATCGGTTAAGTCATCGGCAGGTACATACACCGCTTGCACCGAGGTAATAGAACCATTTTTTGTTGAAGTAATTCTTTCCTGCATCAAACCCATTTCAGTAGCCAGTGTAGGCTGGTAACCTACGGCTGAAGGCATACGACCTAATAAGGCAGAAACCTCTGAACCGGCTTGAGTAAAACGGAATATATTATCAACAAAGAAAAGAATGTCACGTCCCTTACCTGTACCATCACCATCGCGATAGTATTCAGCAATAGTTAATCCTGAAAGAGCCACACGTGCACGTGCACCCGGTGGTTCATTCATTTGACCGAAAACAAACGTTGCTTTTGACTCAGCCAGTTCAGTCATATTTACTTTAGAAAGATCCCATCCACCTTCTTCCATACTGTGTTTAAAAGCTTCCCCATAATTCATGATGTCTGCTTCAATCATTTCACGCATCAGGTCATTTCCTTCACGGGTTCTTTCACCCACACCGGCAAATACAGATACACCGGCATAAGCTTTTGCGATATTATTGATCAGTTCCTGGATAAGTACTGTTTTTCCAACACCCGCACCACCAAAAAGACCAATTTTTCCACCTTTGGAATAAGGCTCGATAAGATCAATTACTTTAATACCGGTAAATAAAACTTCTGTAGCAGTAGAAAGATTTTCAAAAGCCGGCGGCCTGGCATGTATAGGGCGGCCATTTATTTTAGGAACCGGTGGCAAGCCATCTATAGGATCTCCTGATACATTAAACAGACGTCCTTTGATGAGGTCACTTGCAGGCATAATGATTGGCGATCCGGTATCTGTTACATCTACACCACGGGTCAAACC
>JACDAZ010000321.1 GCA_013695175.1 Flavisolibacter sp.
CCAACAAATACAATAGATATAAGATCTAAAAATCCATTAATAAAACGCTCCCAGCCAAACTTTGTAACTCCATATTTTCTTGCCCTGTGCTCAACTACTTTTTCACCAATTTTTGTAAATCCTGACCACTTTGCCAATAGTGGGATATACCTGTGCATTTCACCATATACTTCAATACTTTTTACAACTTTGTTCTTATACGCTTTTAACCCACAATTAAAATCATGAAGATTTATTTTAGATACTTTTCTGGTAGCAGAATTAAAAAATTTTGAAGGTAAATTTTTGGTAAGCTTATTATCAAATCTTTTTTTCTTCCATCCACTTACAAGATCAAAGTTGTCCTCCAGTATCATTCTACGCAGTTCAGGAATTTCATCCGGACTATCCTGGAGGTCTGCGTCCATAGTGATGACGATGCCTCCCTTAGCTGCTTTAAAACCTTCATTTAAAGCAGCGGATTTGCCATAATTTCTTTGAAATCTTATACCTTTTATTAAATTGTTTTCTACTGAAAGTTTTTCAATTACTTTCCAGGAATCATCAGAACTTCCATCATCAACTAAAATAATTTCATAACTATAATTATGCAAATCGCAAACAGATTTTATCCAGCTGCATAACTCCGGTAACGATTCTTCTTCATTATATAGGGGAACAACTATTGAAAGATCCATTATCTTATTTGTTGGTCAAAAGGAGTCCGGGGTTCTTTTTTTGTAATAGCAGCCCCAATTAATGAACCAATGGCACCCATAACTAAATACATAAATAAAGCACTGCCACCAGTCAGGAGAATAAAGTTTTTGTCATATTGATTTATCATCATATCAGCCTGTGATTCTGTAATTTTTCCTGTATCAACCTGGCCCTCCATTTCGGTTGTTACTGCTTCAAGCATTGTTGCTTTATGTTCTGGGAAAGAGGCGAAAAATATTACCAGGAATATGATCATGATAAGAGTAACAATACTGGTAATTTTAAAACCATAACTAAACAATTCGCCAAAAGATGGAGTATTGTTGTTGGCTTTACCATACTTATTAATAAAATAAATAAGTGCTCCAATAAAAACAAGGTTTCCCAACCAACCTAATGAACTGGCATTTCCCTGTCCAACAAGGTTCATTATAAGTGAAAAAACAACCATAAAAGCTGCTATTAATAATCCTGCCCTAAAATGATTTATTGGTTTTGTTTCTTCCATTAATAATTTTTTTATTCGTTCAAAAATAAGCTGCCTTTATTAATAATACCTAAAGGTTTTGAAAGTAAAGGTCTGCCAAAAAAAGCTGAGTTAGATGATTTAGAATAATTCAATGACGATTCAAATATCCATTGCTGATCCAAATGAAATAAGGTGAGACAAGCTTCCGCATCTTTTTCTATCTTAAAAATAGGCAAGTCAAAATATTTCCTGGCATTATAAGAAAATAGATTAACTATTTTATCGGGCGAAAGTTTTGGTATTGCAGTATATACAGCTGCAAAAGATGTTTGCAAACCAATCATTCCATCTTTTGCATATTCAAATTCAATTATTTTGGCATCAGCGTGTTGTGGCATATGATGTGAAGCAATAAAATCAACTGTCCCGTCTAAAACAGCTTCTATTAATGCATCTTTATCTTCACGGGATCTCAGTGGGGGATTAACTTTCAGGTTCGTATCATAATTTGCAAGGTCGTTATCAATGAAATATAAATGATAAGGTGTAACCGAGCACGTGACATTTAATCCTTCTTTTTTAGCAGCTTTGATTAATTCAATTGATTTTTTGGAAGTGATACCCGTAATATGCAACCTTGATCCAGTATACTTTAAAATTTCAATATCCCTGACAACCATTAATTCTTCTGCTAATGAAGGTCTGCCGGGTAAGCCTGTGCGGGTAGACTGAATTCCTTCATTCATTAAACCGTTTGGCTGAATGCTTTTATCATCAGGAAGTTGAATAATACATTTATCAACAGCTTTTACATATTGTAAAGCCTTTAATAAAATTCCGGAAGATTGAATACTTTTAAATCCATCTCCAAATGCAATAGCACCGTTTTGGTGCATGTCATACATCTCTGCTAATTCTTTTTCATCAAGGCTTTTCGTTACTGCACCAATAGGATGAAAATTGACAGGGAGTGATTTTGATCGTTGTTTAATGTACTCAATTCCACTTTTATTATGCACTACAGGTGAAGAATCGGGTGTTAAAAAAACATCAGTAAAACCACCCGACGCAGCTGCATTAGCACCTGATTCCAACGTTTCCTTAAATTCATAACCGGGATCAGGAATTTGTGCAAAAACATCTACCCAACCCATTGAAATATGTAATCCCGGAATATCTATTATTTTGTCTGCTGACCGATCTACCGATTCAGTAATTTCAACAATTTTTCCCTGTTGAATAAAAATATCTGCTTTTTGTTGATGAAAAGGCGAGGAGGAGTCAATAATTGTTACTTGCCTTAATAAAATGTCCATTAAAAGGCGAAGTTAATGGATTTGACAATATATGTACTGGTTATGCTATATCATTAATAAAACCCAATAAGACAGAAAAATAGATACTATTAAAGTTTAATTACTTTTTGAGCACGTAATAATTTGATCTGCTCAATTTTCTTTTGAACAAGTTCTTTAGCTTGCCTAAGTTCCTGTACTGAAATATCAGCCACAGATGGATCACAAGTATTGTTTAAAGCGACTTTTACTTTATTTAATTCAGACAAAGTATGATTGTAGCTTTGATAGATGTTATCCATTTGCGCTATGGTGAGGGCTTCATTTAAAGTAGAATCTATATGAACCCAGTCAATATGTTCAAACCCGGATTTTAATTTCTGCTCAAGTAATTTCCAGTCTGCATTTTCAATTTCTCTTAAATATTCCTGCCTGGCTGCTACTTTTTCCTGAGGCGTAAAACCATCGATGAATTGTTTTTCTACTTCACTCCACTGCGATTTTAGTAAACTCTTTGTATTTTCTATTGTAGTAGTTACCTTTTCTTTTTGCTGTTTATTTAATGATGCATCAACATCATCAAGAGCTACCTGCATAAAAGCATTGGGCGGGGTGGCCTCATTATAATCCGGTACAGACGGTACTTCCGGTTCCAAAACTATTTCATCAGACTGAGGAGCCGCCTCTTTAACAGAAGCAAAAACTTCTACCTGCTCTTGCTTGTAAACATTTTTATTTTCATCTTTTTTGTCGTTATCAAAAGAGGTGAATAATGAAAAAGGTTGTGAGATATTATTTGTTGCTAACTGAGTTATTCCACTTTTTTCAGCAACCATTAAGGTATTAATAATAAATAAAAGAAATATTGTTGCAAATGCTCCTGCAAAATGCATTGTATTGAAAGTGGGTTTTTTTGCAATACCAACAATTTTTTCAATCCTGTTTAGCAATTGCTTTTTTCCGGTTGCAGCCATAGCAAGAGAAACATCTGTTCCCTGCGAAGCTTTTTCTAATTGTAATAAAGCCGAAGCATAGCTTAATTGGTTGTATTCAAATTGTAAAACCAATTCATCACAACAATTCTCTCTTTCAATGTCAATGTTTTTAATAAACCACTTTATAAAAGGATTAAAATACAGAATAACATGAATAATAGTCAATAGCAGGTTAATCAGGTAATCGTGCCTGCGTATATGCGAAAGTTCGTGTAAAAGAATTGCTTCCAGTTGCTGAACAGAAAGATTATTTATAGCTGCTACAGGTATTAGAATTACTGGTTTTAAAAAACCAACTGTAACAGGAGATGTAATAATTTTAGATGCAAAAATTTTTACTTTTTTAGTAATTCCTATTTGAGCACTGATTTTTTGTACAAACAATCTATACGTAATAGGTGCTTTGGCCAGTCCATTTTTCTTAATAAAAGAAATATATTTCCAGTTTTTAAACATTTTGAAAGCAGGAATAACAAGAAGTGCTAAATAAGCTATAGATGCAGATGTTAATACAACAGGAAGTAATTGATAATGATTTTCAAAAGGAAGCTTTAGAGTCAGCATTAGACTACTACCCTGTAAAAAAAATAAGAAGAAAGTATATACAAACCAGGAAAAGCCCAGAAATATGCTTGATACGGCAATAGTGTATTTCTGATTACTTGATAAATTAAATATCTGCTTTGCCAGTAAAAAGCAACTCCATAATAGAGCCATTTGCCAAAAGCTATTTAAGGTAGCCCAACCTAAAGCTTGTAAAAAAGCAGAATTGCCAAATTCAGCCATTCTTATTGTTTTTTCAGGTTATCCAAAAGTATTTGAATCTGTTGTAATTCTTCAGGACTTGCTTTCTGCTCGCCCAAAGCCTGTAATACAAGTTGTGTTGATGAGCCGCCAAAAAGGCTATCAATCATCTTCGTTAATAAATGCTTTTGCGTTTTTTCTTTGTTCACAGCAGGTTGATAAACATGCGTTCTCATAGACTCATCTCTTTTTACCAAACCCTTTTCGTGCATGATCTGCATTAACTTCAAAGTAGTAGTATAACCAACATCTTTTACTTTGGCAAGTTCTTCATGAACTTCCCGTACTGTAGCAATTCCCCTCTGCCAAAGAATCTGAAGGATCTCTAATTCACTTTCTGTAGGTTTAATGTATTTCGTGGGAGGCATAGTAGTAAGAATAATTTCGTAGCTAATATACGACCGGTTTCGTAACGGAAAAACTTTTTTTGATAAATGGTAAAAAATCAGGTTTAAACAGTGCCATCTTAACAATGTTTTTACATTCATTAAACTCTATATCGTCATCTGATTTATTTATTCCTTCGGTTCTAATAAAAAATGAATAGATCGAAACTCCTGTTTTGCATTGATCAAAATCATCCTTTTTGGCTGTTTGTAAGAGTAGTTTTCAGGTATCAAACCACAATTATGCAAGTTGATCCGGAAAATGCTTTAGCAGAAGCAGAAATAAAAATCAAATGCTACTGTAATATTTAAATTCGTTCTTCTTTTGTATTGAAGTATATAGGTTCAACAGATTTTATCTTGAATGGTTCAATGATTGTTTTCCTTTAAATTTTTATAGCGTTAAGAAATAAAAGTGGAAGAGGAAGAAGAAATTCAGGTAGGCATTTGTATAATGTTCTTCAACAAGTTCATTTTGTAAAATTATAAATAGTATCCATAACAGCCCATGATCAGTATCATAAAAAAGCCTTTCCCGGGGGAAAGACTTATTACTCATATAGCAAATTACTTAAAGCTTTTTCTCGTAATAAGGTATCTCATCCAGCGATAATGCTTCTTTTTGATACCAATATGCTTGTGTTACAATATGCCCCCCTTTAGTTTTTAACAAACGACCAAAGATGGCATTGATTGGATTAAATGAAACATCTGTAACTCCAATAGTAAATGTAGATGGTGGTGGTGGAAGCAAAGGTTCAGGTACGGGTGGTGGAAGTGCTGGTTGTGGTTCTATAGTAGGGATCGGTTGTAATTGTGTTGCATCTGCAACAGGAGGTGCAACCGGTTTGGGCGGAACAACAGCTTTTGGTGGAGGGCTGGGAACAACAATGACTGTATACCTGTTAAACTCCAGAAGTTCCTTTAGAAATGCTGTTCTTTCCTCAGAAACATTCTTTTCAACTATGGCGCATTTTAAACCATTCAAATCTTCAAACTCATGATTTTTATTTATAGCCATTGTGAAAAATGAAAAATTAAAATGAAAAATTTAAAATTTGGCTGTCCTTTGTTTTAATTCACCATTCACCATTCACCAATTCACCATCACTACTGCACATTACTCACTAAAAAATGAATATGTTCATAAATCCAGCTCACCAAACCTACTGTAACAATACCACCTATGCATATATACATAGCCAGTCTTGGCATAACAGGAATCCCTAACTTTTGAATAGGATGATCATTGGCATCCATAAAAATGGCTTTTACTATTCTTAAATAATAGTAAAATGAAATAACCATATTCAATGCAGCTATGCTGATTAATAAATAATTTCCTTTTTCAGCACCGGCAAATAAAAGAAAGAATTTACCAAAAAATCCGGCTGTGGGTGGTACTCCTGCCAATGAAAATAAAGCTATGGTTAATATCCATGATAAAACCGGATTTGTTTTATAAAATCCTTTGTAATCACTAATGCTTTCTTTACCAGTTAATGAACTTACCAGTGCTACCACACCAAATGCAGCAAGGTTGGAAAAAATATAAATCAGTACAAAATAAACAACTGAAGTAGCACCCAGATCTGATGTACCGGTTATACCAACAAGAATAAAACCTACTTGTGCTATGGATGAAAAAGCAAGAAATCGTTTAAAGTTATTTTGCCTTAGTGCAAATAGATTTCCTGTAATGATGGTCAATAATGACAGAATAAAAAGCATGTTGTACCATGTTTCGGATAAAACACCAAACACCTTATACAATACTGAAACAAAAACAAAAAGAACTGCACCCTTAGATATTACTGAAAGGAAAGAAGTTACTGCCACAGGAGCGCCTTCATAAACATCAGCCGTCCAAAGATGGAATGGCACCACTGAAATTTTAAAGGCAAATCCTGTGAGCAATAAAACAAATGCAAATATCTGGAGTGGGTTAGTAGATAAAGCCTGGGCTAATTCTGAAAAAATTAATGTGCCAGTTGTACCATACATCATGGAAATACCAAACAGCAGCAGCGAAGAAGAGAATGCTGAAGATATAATCAATTTCATTGCAGCTTCGGAAGACCTTCTTTTAGTAAGGTCAAAATTTGCGGCAGCTGCTAAGGGAATAGTTGAC
>JACDAZ010000322.1 GCA_013695175.1 Flavisolibacter sp.
TTGCCGTTTCATAACCTGCATCTGCATGTCTGATTACTCCCATACCCGGATCATTTCGTAAAACTCTTTTTAATCTTTCTTCAGCATCTTTAGTTCCGTCTGCCACTATCACCATTCCTGCATGAATGCTATAACCCATTCCTACTCCACCTCCATGGTGCAGGCTTACCCAGCTGGCACCACCTGCTGTATTTACCAATGCATTTAATATAGGCCAATCAGCTACAGCATCACTGCCATCCATCATAGCTTCTGTTTCACGGTTGGGTGATGCAACAGAACCGGTATCCAAATGATCGCGACCAATAACAATGGGTGCCTTTACTTTACCTGTACGTACCAGTTCATTAAAAGCAAGACCTGCCTTCTCTCTTTCTCCCTGTCCTAACCAACATATTCTTGCCGGTAAACCTTGAAAAGCAATTCGTTCCTTTGCCAGTTGTAACCAACGCTGTAAAGAAGTGTTTTCAGGAAACATCTTTGATATCAATTCATCTGTAACGGCAATATCAGCAGGATCGCCACTTAGTGCTGCCCAACGGAATGGTCCTTTACCTTCACAAAAAAGCGGACGTATATAGGCAGGAACAAAGCCTGGAAAATCAAATGCATTTTCTAATCCTTTTTCTTTTGCCCTTGCACGTATGTTGTTACCATAATCAAATGTGATGGCACCATTTTTTTGTATCTCCAGCATCAGTTTTACATGTTCAACCATAGAAGCATATGCAAAATCCAGGTATTGATCAGGATTTTCTTCACGTAAAACTTTTGCCTGCTCATAAGTTATTTCATGTGGCCAATATCCAATCAAAGGATCATGGGCTGATGTTTGATCGGTTAGTGTATCAGGAATAATATTTCTTTCCAATAATCTTTGAAGTAAAGGAACAGCATTACAAACAACACCAATGCTTTTTGCAATTCCTTTTTCTTTATATTCTATTGCTTTGTCTATGGATTCATCAATATTTTCAATTAATTCATCACAATATTTTGTTTCTATTCTTTTTTCAATTCTCCATTTTTCTACTTCTGCTGCCAGGCATACACCTTCATTCATGGTTATAGCAAGTGGTTGTGCACCTCCCATTCCACCCAGTCCTGCCGTTACATTTAATGTACCTTTTAAAGTACCACCAAAATGTTTATCTGCAATGGCTGCAAATGTTTCATACGTTCCCTGCACTATTCCCTGCGAGCCAATATAGATCCAGCTGCCTGCAGTCATTTGGCCATACATCATCAATCCTTTTTTCTCCAGTTCATCAAAATGTTTCCAGTTAGCCCAGTTAGGAACCAGTTGTGAATTAGATATCAATACACGCGGCGCATCTTTATGCGTTTTTAATATACCCACAGGTTTACCACTTTGTATCAGTAAACTTTCATCATTTTCCAACACCTTAAGTGATGCAATAATATTGTCTAATGCTTCTATATTACGGGCAGCTTTTCCCCTTCCACCATAAACAATTAAATCTTCCGGTCGTTCTGCTACTGCCGGATCAAGATTATTTAAAAGCATTCTAAGAGCTGCTTCCTGTATCCATCCTTTACAACTTAGAGTTGTACCTGTTGGTGTCTTATATTTTTTATAATCGTATGTGGTGGATGTTAAAGACATTGAAATAAATTAAAAATTTAAAAAAGAAAAAATGAAAAATTTTTTTTGGAGCAATCAGTTTTTAGGTATCAGCTTTCGGTTATCGGATATGAGAATTTTTTTTGTTATGAAAATTGATTGAAGCTTTCGTTAAGAATAATCCCTTTCTTTTCAGCAAAAGCATTTACTTCTTTTACAAAACTAAAATCAGCAACCAGGTTTTTTATTTTATTGATATCATCTGAAAACACACGGTCTTCTTCTGCAAAACTTACATACGATCGTACATAGTCATGTGCAAATTCAAGAATGGCACTGCTTTTTAAAGGTCTTCTGAATTCAATGGCCTGGCAGGCGGTCATTAATTCTATGGCTAAAATAAAATCAAGATTATCTATTACAAGATTTAGTTTTCTTCCGCTGATACTTCCCATGCTTACATGATCTTCCTGCCCTAAAGAAGTTGGAATGCTGTCGGCACTTGATGGATAACACAAAGTTTTATTTTCAGAAACTAAAGCCGCTGTAGTGTATTGAGGCAACATAAAACCACTGTTCAGTCCCACATCTTTCATAAGCAGTATCGGTAATCCCCATTTACCTTCCAGTAATAAATAACACCTGCGATCAGAAATGTTTCCAAGTTCAGATGCAGCAATGCATGCATAATCCAATGGAATGGCAAGTGGCTGTCCATGAAAGTTGCCACCACTTATAGTATCATCTTCTCCCAGAATAATTGGATTATCGGTAACTGAGTTCAATTCAATTTCTGTAAGTTCTTTTAAATGCAGCCATGCATTACGCGATGCGCCATGTACCTGTGGCATACAACGCAGTGAATATGGATCCTGTACACGATCGCAATCATAATGACTTTGCATAATGTCTGAATCAGCAAGTAAATGTGTAAGCCGTTGCGCTACCAGTTTATTTCCAATAAACGGACGTAGTTCATGTAAACGCGGATCAAATGGTGCTTTGGTACCTGCCAATGCTTCCAGACTCATAGCACCAATAATATCAGCTGCTTCCAAACAGTTGTGCAAACGTTGCACAGCCTTTACTGCAAATGATACAATAAATTGGGTACCGTTAATAAGAGCAAGACCTTCTTTGGGACCTAAAGAAATGGGCCCGATATTAAATTTGGCAAATGCATCTTTTGTTTTAGTTCTTACTCCATCTATATACACTTCACCCAAACCAATCAAAGGCAGAAATAAATGAGCAAGCGGTGCCAGGTCACCGGAGGCGCCAACACTTCCTTTTTCCGGAACCACAGGTATCACATCATGTTCTATATGCCAGAGAATTCTTTCAAGTGTTGATAGCTGCACTCCTGAATAAGCCTGCGCCAATGCGTGCACTTTTGTAATCAGCATCAGTTTGGCAATTTCAATAGGTATAGGTTCACCAACTCCTACACTATGACTTTGTAAAATTTTATATTGAAGCGTTGCAGTATCTTCTTCACTGATTTTTTTATTGGCAAGAATTCCAAAACCGGTGGTTACACCATAAACGGTTTTCCCTGCATCAGCCATATTTTGAATATGCTGCTGGCTGTTTCTTATTTTTTCAATGGTTTCATTATCCAAAACACCTTTTGTAGTGGAAGCAGCTAAGCTTATAGACGTTTCAACAGTTAGTGTGTCCTTTCCGTAGAAAAATTTTGTTTCCATATATGACTGCTCGAAAATAACTTTTATCTTACAGTTACAACCAATAACTGCAATTATGGAAAACCTCCTATTTTTAATTGCTACCCTCGCAATTCGTATTTCTTCAAAAACATTAAAGAAACGTTCAATTGGTTATACAGGGTGTTCGGTAATGCTTGATACTAATGCAGCAATTACTTATTCTGAATCAGACAACGGCGAACATCTTTACATGAGTACATTTAATTCAGGT
>JACDAZ010000332.1 GCA_013695175.1 Flavisolibacter sp.
ATTCTGAACTATCCATGTTCCTTCTTGTGAAAAAGATGATCACATTGCCAGAAGTTGTTGTTGATGGAAATACTTTCAAAACCAGAACTGGTGCTGAAACAAATATTTCACTATCTACACTGGGATCAATGCCCACTATTAGTAGAAACTTACAGGATTTTGTGCGGATGGTACCACAGGCAAAAGTTACCGGTGAAGGATCAATATCATTGGCTGGGCAAAACAACAGGTTCAATGCAATATTTATTGATGGAGCAAATAATACAGACATTCAAGGTTTATCTTTAAGCGGTACAAATGGTGGACAAACGGGGGCACCTCCAATTTCAATTGAAGCAATTGAAGAAATTAATGTGCAGCTGGCACCATACGACGTACAGTTTGGTAACTTCACGGGGGGTAGCATAAACATTATTACCCGCTCCGGCAGCAACGACAATAAAACATCTGCATGGTACTACTATCGAAATGAACACTTAGCCGGCCGATCACCTCACCCTCTTGATAAGCCAGGCTCTCCGGGAGAAACATACCGGCCGCGATTGTCTGAATTTTCAAATCAAACATTGGGCGCATGGAATAGTGGAGCAATAGTGAAAAATAAATTTTTTTATTTTGCTCTACTCGAAAGGCAATACGAATTAAGACCACAACCATTTAATATTTCGGAATATCGTGGCAATAGCAACCGGCAACAAGTGTCTGATTTATCTGATTTATTACGAAATAATTATAGTTACGATCCTGGTTCTTTTCTTGAAACCAAAGACCAGCTAATTGCATCAAGAATTAATCTGAAATTTGATTGGAATGCTTCGCTGAAAAATAAATTCATGCTGAGTTACCGGTTCAATAATGCTGAACGTACTTTTCCTCCCAGGGTTTCAGGCGCCACTTCTATTTTTTTCGAAAATACTGGTGTTACAATACCCGCCAGAACACATTCAACAGCATTTGAATGGAAGCACTTTTACAAACACAACAAGAATAACAGATTGCTCATAACATTTACTAATCAGGATGATCAACGTAATTGGAGAGGAATGCCATTTCCCAGCTTAACCATCTTTGATGGAAATGGCACGATTACCTTCGGCAGTGAAACAGCTACAGGTATTACAAGATCAAAAGCTAATGACTTTACTTTATTCAACGCTTTTAAGTGGGTTGAAAAAAGACATGTATTTACACTCGGCACTGATGTGAATTACGCTGTACTTGATAACAGAGGGGGTATACCCAGTTATTTTGGAGCATATCAATTCCGCAGCTTAAATGATTTTATAACCGGAGCTTCCCCATCCAGATTCTTTCGCACCTTTTATTTGAAAGATGAACCTGCGAACCCTGTAAAATTTAATACGCTGCGAACCAGTTTCTTTATTAATGATGAAATCAGGCCTTCTTCAAATCTGAAACTAACTGCCGGTATCCGCCTTGACGGAAATTCTATTCCTACAAGAACAAACGAGGACAGATTTTTTAACGACACAGGTATTACTAAAATTTCCATGTATTATGATTTGGAAGGTACAAGATCCGGAGAAAAAATAAAGACACATTGGGCTTTATCTCCACGAATAAGTGCGGAATATAAATTAGCACACGATGTGATGGTAAAAGGTGGAGCTGGAATTTTTTTGGGACACATTGTAAACAATTGGCCGTTTAATGTGTTTAACAGTGTAACGGGTACCATTAACATTAATCCGCAACAATATAATTTAAGATTTTTATCCGATCCGTATAATCAGCCGACTCCGGAATCGCTGAATATTGATCCCGCAAATGTCCGGGGAAATTTAAACCTTATATCAAAACGTTTTAAGTATCCTTCCGTTTTCAGATCATCTTTTATTGTTGAAAAAAGATTAAAAAATAGCTGGACATTTTCTTATGAAAGTATTGTTACAAAGAATATTCATGAAGCTACTTTCAGGAATGTAAATATTTTACACCCTTTGTCAACATCTGGATTGCCTGATTCCAGAAACATCTATTCTTTTAGTTCAGCACCTATAAAAATACCCCTGCGAAGCAATGGAATAAATCCATATGAAGGAATTTTTTTATTAACAAATAATCCTGGTAAGAAAGGATATTCATTCAGCCACAGCATTATTATTAACAAGCAGTCAAAGAATTTTTCATTAAACAGCAGTTATACTTATGGTAGATCAATAGTATTGGCTGAATTAACTGGCCCTCAAACACCAATACCATCACAATGGCGAAATATGGAAACAGTGAATGGAAGGAATTTTGCTACTCTTTCAATTTCCGATAATGAATTGAAGCACCGCATTGCCGCCTGGTTGTCCAAAAAAGTAAACTATGTAAAAAGTAAAGCGTCTACCACCATTTGCTTATTTTATAATGGTCAGTCAGGTTCACCTTATAGTTATGTTTATCTGAACAGTATGATAAACGATAATGGAAGACAAGGTGAAAATTTTGATTTGATTTATATTCCAACAGTGAACGATTTGTCTGTAATGAGCTTTACCCCGATTACAAATAATACGGGAGATGTTTTATACTCGCCCGAACAACAAAAGGCTTTTTTAAACACCTTCATAGAAGACGATAAGTATTTAAGAAATCATCGCGGCGGATTTGCTGAAAGAAATGGAGCACGGCTGCCATTCACGCATATTATAGACCTTCGATTACAGCAGGATTTTACCGTTAAACTCAGAAAGAAATACATGGGTGTAACCATTACTTATGATGTTTTCAACTTCACTAATATGCTTAACAGGAATTGGGGCCGTACCTTTTTTTTATTGAATGACAGCTACCCCCTGATTACATTTACCGGTTATGCCAGCACATCCCCAGTGCCTATACAGCAATACCAGTTTAGGCCGTTCAATGGCAAACCCTATTTAGTACAAACAAGTACCCTTCCGGGAAACAGCGCAAGGTGGATTAGCCAATTAGGTATGAAGATTAACCTCAACTAGCATCAGTCCACATGAAATCTTTCCATCACAGCCTGCTTGTACAAACGACCAATTGGAATTTCTGTAAAACCAAGCTGCACTGACAGATTGTTATAACCGGAAATTTTATCCATTGATACCATATAAGAGCGGTGCACTCTTAAAAATTTATGGTCTGACAACAGGTTTTCCATTGAGCTTATAGATTGTTTAACAAGTAAGCTCTTGCCATTTGTAAGAAACACTTTTATATAATCTTTCCAGCTTTCAATGTACACAATATCGTTTATAATCACCTTCTGCATATTTTTATCAACTTTCAGGTACACAAAAGCTTCAGAATTAGATTTATGTTCATTGCTTTGGCTACTTGTTTGCTGCCCTATTAACCGTTTTACCTTTGTAACTGCTTTCAGGAATCGCTCAAATGAAACCGGCTTCACCAGGTAATCTACAGCCTCTAATTCATACCCGTCAACTGCATACTCTCTATATGCTGTAACAAATATTACTTTCGGAGGGTGTGATAAATTTTTTAAAAAATCAGTACCAATTATTTTAGGCATTTTTATGTCAAGAAAAATAACATCAACAGTCTTTTTATCCAGCACATCTAAAGCTTCAATAGCATTCTTGCATTGTCCCACAATCTCAACGCCGTTAATGTTTAACAGGTGAGATTGTAAAACCATTAATGCAGGTGGCTCGTCATCAACAAGTAAACAACGCAGGTTCATACTAGTATTTTTTGGTCCACTGGCAACGGAACGGCCGCCAGACCTTTATAGATATTTTGTTGATCAGATAGCTGAACTAATAAAGAAACTACAAAAAACTCTCCTTCGTCAGTTGTCTTCAATTCATGTTGATTGGGGTACAAAAACGCAAAACGTTTTTTTACATTTTCAATTCCGATACCATTATTACTGAGTGGCACAAACTCGTTTTTACTGTTTGCAATTTTACATTTTAAAGTGTACTGTAT
>JACDAZ010000398.1 GCA_013695175.1 Flavisolibacter sp.
GAAATAGTAATAGAAAATAATCAAGTAAATATTTCAATTAATAAATTACAATTTAATACAGTTTATTATGTTACAATAGATGCTGGTGCATTTACTGATGTTTCCGGCAACAGTTTTGAAGGTATAATAACTAATACAGGATGGACATTCCAAACGGGGAGTAAAATATTTGAGGCAGATTTTCAAAATTGTATTAATTCTCTAAGCAACGGTTTCACACAATACAGTGAAGAAGGATCCGTGATCTGGGGTTGTACAAGTTTTGGAAGGGATGCTTCCAACCCGCCATCGGGCAGTGCACCAAATGGGCTGCAGATAAATGGTTTTGTAAACGGCGCAAATCAAATAAATACCGATTGGTTAATTTCTCCTTCTTTTGATCTTACCGGCACCAATTATCCCATTCTTTCTTTCTGGAGCCGTACAGCATTTACAGGTTCTCCATTAAAACTTTTAGTTTCTACTAATTATAATGGCTCTGGTGATCCTAAACTTGCTACATGGACTGAACTGAATGGTAAATTTCCAGGAACAGCATCTGATGTATGGACTTTATCAGATAATATTAATCTTACCAAATACAAAGGAGGCTCAGTATATATAGCGTTTGTTTACTCCTCTTCCAGCGACGATGGTGCCAGGTGGACCCTTGATGATATCAACATCCGTAATGATAATAATCCTCCGGCTCCTTCCTTAACTGTTTTAACCAACGATGTGCAATTTATTTATGTAAAAGGTGGAGAAACAGCTGTAAAGGAAATTAGTTTCGCAGGCAATGATCTTGTTGAAGATGTAATGGTAACTGCAACATCTGATTTTCTTGTTTCAAAAGATGGAGAAAATTTTGCATCTTCTGTAACCTTCAATGTAGCAGAAGCAAATGATGTATTTTCTAAGCTTTACATACAATTTGCACCCGCTTTAGAGAATCAAAATTATTCAGGCACTGTTACCTTGTCTACTTCTGAAGCAATTGCCACTATTAATATACAGGGAAGCAGTATTGATCCTGCAATAACACTTGAAGTGGTGAATTGGAATATTGAATGGTTCGGATCTACACTTAATGGTCCCCGTAATGAAGAACTACAGGAACAAAATGTGGTTAAAATCATGAAAGAAGTAAATGCTGATGTTTATGGTTTGATGGAGATTGTAGATGAAGCTAAATTGGCAAGAGTAGTAAATCAATTAGAAGGTTATGCTTATACTATTTCTGATTTTGGTTCACATGTAAATCCATTTAGTGGTACTAATTCTACGCTGGAAGAAGCACAAAAACTGGCATTTGTTTATAAAACATCAGTAGTAAGTGTAAATGAAGTACGTCCTATGTTATCTTTTGATTTAAATACTCAGGCTGATGCTAAAGACAATCCAAATTTTTACAGCTGGTCAAGCGGCAGGTATCCATACCTGATGGATGCAGATGTAACATTGGGTGGTATCACTAAAAACATAAAATTTGTTTTGGTACACGCTAAAGCAAATACGGCACCGCTGGCTCAGTCATATGAGCGTAGAAAAGCCGGTGCAGATGCTCTTTATGATTCATTAAAAATATTATGGCCTAATCAGGAGATCATCATGTTAGGAGATTTCAATGACGATTTGGATGTATCTATTACAACAGGTTATACAACAACCTCCTGGAATAAGTTTACAGAAGATTTAGCTGAGTATGATGCTCTTACCCTGCCTCTAAGTTTAGCCGGCAAAAAATCAACTGTTTCATATAATGACATCATTGATCATGTTGTTGTATCAAATGAAATGAATCGTTGGTACATGACATCTACTGCAAATATTCTAACGGAAGTCACCGGATTGGTAACTAATTATGGTGGTACTACATCTGACCATTATCCTGTGTTTAGCCGTTATATCTATTGCAGCATTACAGCTCCGGAAAATATTGTAGTTAGTAACGATGAAGGTCAATGCGGGGCTGTTGTTAATTATAGTTTTACCAATACACAAACCTGCGGTACTGTAACAGCTGATATTGAATCAGGTACTTTCTTTAGTATTGGTACGCATACCGTAACACTTACATCTTCTTATGGAGATATTGCTACATTTATTATCACTGTAGAGGATAGTGAAAAGCCTGTAATTTCTTTGTGTCCTACTGTGCCTGTGCAGTGCTATAATTCAAATAATAATTATACAATTCCGGTTTTAATAGCTTCAGATAATTGTGGAATAGAAAGCTTAGATTTTACTATTAGCGGTGCTACAACCAGATCTGGGAATGGAAATAATGCAAGTGGTATTTTTAATATAGGAACAAGCACAATAACATGGAAAATTACTGATGTAAATGGCAATCAATCTTCCTGTCAAACAACAGTGATTATTAATTCACCAGTTACATCTACTATACCTGATGCACGTGCAATAAATCCTGGAGGTGCTCCTAATACAGTGTACATTGGCTATCAACCTGCATCGTCAATAACATTAAATGCGACAGTCACGGGAGGTACATCTCCATATAATTACAAATGGACAATTGGTTCTTCATCAGGTCGTGGTTTCTCTAATGCCACTTCGGTAACAGTTAATCCAACAACAACCAGCACTTATTACCTTAATGTGGAGGATGCATATCGCTGTGTAGCAGACGCAACTACTAAAACAATAAATGTAGTAGACGTGAGATGCGGACCAAAAATGGATAAAGTATCTGTTTGTCAAAATGTAAAAGGCAAGTGGACCACTTCCTGTGTTCAATCTAAAGATGTTGCTGGTCTTTTAGCTAACGGAGCTACATTAGGCAGTTGTTCAACAACACCTTCTTCAGTAGTCACATTTGCAGAACCTGTTCTGGAACAGGCGGCAAAAGGATTACATGTTCTGGCTATGCCAAATCCTTCTTCCGGATATTTTAATATCAGGATTCAATCAGAAAACAATTCAGAAAGGTTATTTGTCAGGATTACGGATTTATTAGGAAGAACGGTTGAGCAATTCCAAAATATCCCATCAACCCAGGTTTTAAGAATTGGAGATAATTATAAAAATGGTGTTTATTTAGTAGAAGTAATCCAGGGAAGCTCCAAAAAGCATTTGAAAATCATTAAAAATCAATAAAAATCATGTAAAAGTTCCAAAAAAGGCAGCCATAGGTTGCCTTTTTTATTTGCAATCTTGTTTAAAGAACGGCTTTAACAGGGGCTTACGAAAAATCCCTGCTGTAGCCTAACTTCATCTGCCAACTATCTATTACCTTTGCCGCCTCAAATTTTATTTTTAACTAAACAAACAGGGTAATGAACAATTACGAATTGATGGTGATTTTTACCCCGGTGCTGAGCGATGATGAATTTAAAAATGCTCAGCGGAAATTCACTACTATGGTTACCGAAAATGGTGGCAATGTAGTAGCTGAAAATCCATGGGGACTGAAATCACTGGCGTATCAGATACAAAAGAAAACCACAGGTTTATACTGGGTTACTGAGTATCAGGCGTCATCCGACTTCAATGAGAAGCTTAAAATACAGCTTCTGCGTGACGAGACTGTGCTTCGTCACATGATTACAAAACTCGACAAATATGCCATCGAGTATAACCATAGAAAGAGAAGTGGCATACCAACAGGAACTGAAAAAGTACAGGAGGCTTAATCATGGCAAGAGCAAATGAAATCAAATACTTAACAGCCATAAAACAGGAAAAGCGTCCTAAAAAATTCTGCCGCTTCAAAAAATATGGTATTAAATACATCGATTATAAAGATGTAGAGTTCCTGAAAAAATTTCTTAATGAACAAGGTAAAATGCTTCCGCGCCGTATAACAGGAAATTCCTTAAAATACCAGCGTAAAGTTAGTGATGCTATAAAAAAGGCACGCCAGATGTCTTTACTGCCTTACGTTACAGATCTTTTAAAATAAATAATTAAGGCACAAGATCAAAGATTTAAGGTACAAGAAAACTAAAAGTCAAAGACACAAAATTCTGGGTCAGTGCTGGTAAAAATTAGTTAGTAACCATTCCCTAACTTCCGCCTGTGGCGGATATGGACAGTCCCAACAAGGGGGGCTGGGCTCTTGGGAACTAAAATAAAAACATGGAAATTATATTAATTAAAGATGTAGATAACCTGGGTGGCAGAAATGAATTAATAAAAGTAAAAAACGGTTATGCCCGTAACTTTTTATTTCCGCAAGGTCTTGCGGTTGAAGCTAATCCTTCAAACAAAAAACAACTTGAAGAAAGACTAAAAGTTGGCAAGAAGAAAGAAGCAGAAATGCTTGCCCAAATCAATACCGTAATAGAAAAATTACAGGATGGTGCTTTACGCGTAGGTGCTAAAACTGGTACCAGCGGAAAGATCTTTGGAAGTGTGACACCATTACAAATCAGTCGTGCTATTAAAGAACAGAAAGGCTATGATATTGATCGTAAAAAGATTTCTATAAATGAAGAAGTAAAGGAATTGGGTTCATACAAAGCAAATATCGATTTTGGTAATGGTAAGACTGCAGATGTTGATTTTGAAGTAGTTGGAGATTAAAATCTATAAATTTTAAATAAAAGCTGCCTCAGGGCAGCTTTTTATTTTTACAGATTCTTTCTTTCTCATTTAAATGCTTATTTTCGGTATGTTCTAGTGTTAATCGCAGTCTCACAATACCGAACTAAAAAATGTTCTTACTTGGTTACTGTTGGCACATTTTAGTCTTTATTAATTTATTTTTCAAATGAACATTTACGTAGGAAATCTTAGTTGGAACCTGAAGGATCAGGATCTATCCAACCTGTTCACACCATTCGGTGAAGTAACATCAGCAAAAATCGTTAACGACAAATTTACACAGCGCAGCAAAGGCTTTGGCTTTGTTGAAATGCCAAACGACGAAGAAGCGCAGGCAGCTATCGCTCAACTTAACGGAAGTGAAGTTGACGGTCGCAATTTGGTTGTTAATGAGTCTCGTCCTAAAGAAGGTGGCAGCGGCGAAGGCGGCGGCGG